>DJFO01000100.1:1588-1779 GCA_002432555.1 Marinagarivorans sp. UBA5870 | reverse complement strand
TGCGGCCGGCGAGGTGCGGCCGGCACAGCGCCCTAAAGTCGCGCACGCGCCATGTGCAGCTGCGCCCGCACCGCCGTCGCCAACTCTCACAATAGGGGAAACGTGAGAAAAAACTCTGTTCCCCGACCCACCTCGGAAGTGAATCCTATGGCCCCGTTCATACGTTCCACCAACTCCCGGGTGATCGCGAG
>DJFO01000100.1:1003-1539 GCA_002432555.1 Marinagarivorans sp. UBA5870 | reverse complement strand
CGCACCGAGATGCGCGCACTGTCACCCACGGAAATGACGGCAACCTGCACACTTTCGCCGCTGGGAGAAAACTTTATGGCGTTGGAGAGCAGGTTAGACATTATCTGCTGAAACCTTAGCCGGTCGACCGCCAGGGTGTAATGCGGCGGACAGGCCAGCAATTCCAGGTGGACACCATATTGATCCCCATAGGCCTGATTTTCCGCGATGGCTTGGCGCAAAATCTGCTCCAGCGAGCAGGGTTCGATTTTGAAGGACATCTGGCCGGCAAGCAGCTTTTCCATGTCGAGCAGGTCGTTGACCAACATATTCAGGCGATGACTGTTGTTGTAGGCGATTTCCACGAGATCCTTGTAGCGGGTGACCGCTGCGTCGCTCTCCATACGCCGGCGGATCAAGCCGAGGGAGCCCATGATGGACGTGAGGGGCGTGCGCAGCTCATGACTCACCACGGCGATTAGCTCGCTTTTCATTTTTTCCAATTGTTTGTGCTCGGAAACATTCTGCACTATGGTCCACACCAAATCGCCGCCATC
>DJFO01000100.1:0-975 GCA_002432555.1 Marinagarivorans sp. UBA5870 | reverse complement strand
TCTCGTAAGGGCCGAAACGTCCCTCCTCCACCAACACTTTGCGCTGCCGCAAGTCTTCGGCCGCATACTGCTCTGGAGTGAGGTCCACCTCGCGCAAACCGCACAGTTCCAGCTGAGTGTAGTCGAGCATGACCTGTAGCTCTGGATTGGCCTGCACAAAAGCGCCATCGGTAAATCGGCTCGCCGCTATGCCGATGGGCGCGATTTCGTAAAGCGAAGGTGCATTTTGCATGGATTGAACTCCCGCAGAATTCCGCGCTGGCCGCCGCTAGCGCGCCGCGGCGCCTTTACGGATCATATTGCCCCACTGCTGCTTCTTGCGCAGGAAGCGCCACCAGCCGATTAGGCGCCAGATATTGTTGTACTGCCGATAACCGAAGTTTTCCAGGATCGCGATACCGGCGAGCAGTAACAGCTCCCGCGCGTGGCGGAACCGCTTGAGCGATATTTCTTCGAGCACTAGGGACATTACACTGAGAAAGACGCCGAAGGCAAAAAACATAGCGATGTACGCCAGAACAAATTCGGCGCTTAACAGGTTCAGGACGTAACAGAGCGGTACCAGCAGCAGCCCGAGTAATTCGGCCAAAGGCGCTAGCACGTCAAAAATCAGCATCAGCGGATAAGCGAGCATTCCAATCCGGCCGTAGCGGGGATTGAGAAACATCTCCTTGTGCCGAAAAAAAACCTCGAGCCCGCCCTGGGCCCAGCGGATGCGCTGGCTGCGGATCACCGCCATCGACTCCGGCACCTCGGTCCAGCACACAGGCTCAGGGACAAACTGCATTTCATAATCGATACCGCGCTGCAGGCAGTACTTGTGGATCTTCAATACCAGCTCGAAATCCTCGCCGATGGTGCTCACGCTAAAACCGCCGGCCGCCACTGCCAAGTCGCGGCGAAACACGGAAAAAGCGCCGGAAATTATCGTGAGAATGCCCAGCCGGCTCCAGGCCAGCCGCCCCATCAAAAATG
>DJFO01000278.1:5606-5773 GCA_002432555.1 Marinagarivorans sp. UBA5870 | reverse complement strand
GGATTGTCTTCCACCAGCAACAGACACAGGTTCCGCAGTTCCGCTGTGGGAGGATGGGCGGAGGCCTGCGCCGCGGCTTGTTTTTCCACCCGCAAGTCGTGCAGCGCATCCGCCAGGCTGACGGCGGTGATTGGCTTGAACAGGTAGCCGTCGGCCAGTTCACCCGC
>DJFO01000278.1:291-5597 GCA_002432555.1 Marinagarivorans sp. UBA5870 | reverse complement strand
GTTTCCGCCGCATCCTCCCCGGCCATCTCCCAGTCGAGCAGCACCGCATCGTTATAGCCGCCCTCCGCGGCCAATTGGCGAACGAAAACCAGCGCCTCTGCGCCGGACGCGGCGAGGTCGGCGTGCCACCGCCAACCGACCAGTATATTTGCCAAAGCGGCCCGCGCCGCGGGGTTGTCGTCCACCACCAGGNNGCGATCCGGCGGCCGGCGATCCGGGAGCCGCTGCTCGGGCGGCCGGCGCTCCGGGGCCTGGACCAGCGCGCGCTTGTCCGCCGTCACCCGCCCGAGCGCGATATTCAGAGAAAACTCGCTGCCGCTCTGCGGCGTGCTGCGCACGCCTATGCTGCCGCCCATTAATTCCGCCAGCCGCCGCGCTATGGTCAATCCCAGGCCGGTGCCGCCGAATTTGCGCGTCATGGAGGAATCCGCCTGGGTAAAGGGGGAGAACAACCGGTCGAGCTGCGCCTGGGTCATGCCGATGCCCGTGTCGCGAACCTGAAATCGCAAATGACATTTGTCCGCTTCTTGGAGGATGCAGGTAACAGTAATCGCGACCTCACCAGTCTCGGTGAACTTGACCGCGTTACCGGCCAGGTTCACCAGGATCTGTTCCAGCCGGTGGCCGTCGCCTTCGAGAAGGTTGGGCACATCCGGTCGCACGTCTATGATCAGATCCAAATTTTTACTGCCGGCCGTGGCCGCCATTATGGCGGCAACCGCATGCAACACTTCATCGAGCCGGAACCGAGTTGAGGACAGTTCCATACGCCCCGCTTCAATTTTGGAAAAATCGAGAATGTCGTTCAGCAACCGCAGCAGGGATTTACCGGAAAGGCTGATCATCTCCAGGTAGTTTTTCTGCTCGGAGGACAGGTCCGTCTTGCGCAACAATTGCGCGGTGCCGAGAACTGCGTTGAGCGGCGTGCGAATTTCATGGCTCATATTGGCCACAAAATCGCTTTTCGCCTTGTTGCCGATTTCCGCCTGCTGCTTGGCGTAACGCAGTTTATATTCCGCTTGTTTACGTTCGGTGATATCGCGCGTGATGCCGATAAAAATCCACTTGCCCTCTACCTGCATGGCGTTGATGGTCAGTTCCAACTGAAATGTGCTGCCATCCCGCCGGATCCCCGGCAGCTCCACGCCTTTTTTGCCAACCACCCGCGGCGCGCCGCCGGCCATAAAGCGCTGCATTCCGGCGTCGTGCGCGCTGTGCATGCCGGCGGGCATGAGAAGTTTGATATTGCGCCCGACGATTTCCTCGGCACTGTAGCCGAAAATGGTGCAGGCGGCGGCATTGAAGGATTCGATGTTGCCCTGATCGTTCAGGGTGATGATGCCCTCCCCGACGTTGTCCATGATCGAGCGCATGCGCATTTCTTTTTCCACGGCATCCGCCTCGGATTTGCTCAAGCGGGTCGCCAAGGGGCGGATCTGCAACCGCAATACCAAGGCACCGACACCTGCCAGCACGACCAGCAGCGGAATGCTCCACTTGAACTGTTCGCGCAGGGGCTGGAGCATTTCCTGAGTGTCCTTTTTGATGATCAGGCCCAGTCCCGTCGAGGATAAAGCACCGTAGGCGGCCACCACCTCCACACCGGCAAAATCCCGCCCTTTGTAAATGCCGGCCTCAGCGCGGCCGGCGAGCGACAAAAACGCCGTTCGGCCAGCGGCGCCCGTCAGCTCGGCCCGGTAAACCTGCGAGTGGAAGCGGTCGGGAAAACACAGCAGGTGATCGACGCGGGCATGACAGATGCGGATTTCTCCCGTCGCACCCAGGGTCTCGACAGGCACGAGCTGATGGATGATGCCCGACAGACTTTCTTCCGAAGTCATGGTGCCGATCACCTTCCCCTCGTGCAGAATGGGCAGTTGCAGTTTCAGGTAATAGTCGCCACTCCAACTGAGCGTGGCGGGCGTGTCCAGCCCCAGGGGAACTTTAATATCCGGGTTTTTTACCCAGCTGCCCAGGTCGATCAATACCCGACCCTCATTATCGCGAACCAGCAAACCGGTGATATCGGCCATCATGATCGCCTGGGCGACCGCCTCCAACTCCTGCCTAGCCGCGCCATCGTCCGGATCAGCCGCCAGCGTGCGGGTATTGCGAATCAAGAGCGGCCGGCCCGCGTTGAGTCGAGCCCGGGCCAGCGCCTGGTTGATTTCCAATTGAAAAATTGCACTCTGGTCTTTTACCGCCAATTTAAGGCTGTCGGCCACCACTTTTTGAAACGTGGACTGCTGCAGGGAAAATCCCGCAATGCCGACAGTGAGCGCGGCGACGATCAGCAGGGAAGTGCCGACCAGGACGATCTTGTCTCCATCGCTGAAGTAGCGGTGGGTCCTGAACCAATCGGACCGACTCCACGAGTGCCACAGGCCGAGCGCCAGCACCACCATACCGGAGGCGGTGGGCACCGCCATGCGCGTGGCGCGAATGCCGTAAAGCAAGTTCAGCTCCAACAGATACCCCACGAGTCCCGCTAAGCCAAAAAACAAAATGGCAAAAGTCGCCAGTTGGATAAACAACGCGCATTCGCGGGAGGTCACCCGCCGCGCCGAAAGTATCACGAGGCCAGCCAGTAAAAAGCAGATGGCGGTGTTGGGAGCCATTTTGCCGGGGCGAGGATTGCCATCCGACAGCCACGCGTGCAGGCGGTTGGCGTCCAGCCCCATATCCACTCCGCTGAGATATTCCAGAAGCACACCGGCAGGCAGCAAAACCAAAAACCACCCGATGGCGCTGTGCGCGGATTTGGGACGCGTGGTCGAGGTGAGAAAATACAAACCGAGCGCGCTGAAACACAACGCGGTATTGAGGACCATGGCGATCATATTCGGCGCAAGTTGTACCGCCGGAGCATAACGGACAAGCCAACCGCCAATGACGGACAGCCCCAGGGCAAGGAGCAGCGTGCCGGTTAACGCCGGTATGGTGATACGCAGTTGCATGGTGAATGAATTACCTGGTCCGGATATCCCTAATCATAGTCCAGGACGACGCCGAGACCCGCCGCCGCGCCACCGATCAACTCAATTTCCGAGCGCCTGGCTCCGCCAGGGCGGCTGTATTGCAGGGCTGTTTCACCTGATGCGGGGCTTTTTCATCAATGCGAAGGTTTTCACAGGATGCAGGGTTTGTTTGCGGTTTAGCGCGTTCTAATGCGTTCACTTGCCCCTACTCCCGCACGAGGAGAGAGGGGCGTGCCGCACCGGGAGCGGGTCAAGCGTGGACGACTTTATCCGGGTCAGCGCCCATTTCCAATAACACACCGCGGGATTTGAGCGAATTGAAGAAGTCCTGGGGCTTGTGAATATGAACCAGTTTGCGCTTGAGTTCCAGCGCCCTGTCCGAGTCACCAAGGAAAAGAAACAACTCCTGGCGTACGTAGTTGACGCAATTGTTGTGCGACTGATCATCCTTGACGGCATCGAACAATTGATAGGTGGCGCGAATGGGTTTATTGAGCGCGTCGGTGGAGAGTTCCCGATTGGGGATGGTGAAGGTGAGACGCTGCGACGTATCGCCGTGCAGTTTGATATCTTCCGCCAGGTTGGGTATGAGTTTGCCCGTATGCTTGTAGGCCGCAAGGCTAACGCCCTCCTTGCCCGGAACGTCGGTGCGACTGGCTGGTTTACCCTGGCGATCCATCAACCGCCGGGTGCCCGCCTTATCCGTTTTGTCCGGCACGAAGGAAACATAGGGCCTGTGGCCGATACTGATTGAAATATGCCCAACATCACCGCCGGTCCACAGATAAACATGCACGCGCAGCCCGACAATTTTTAAATCTCCCATATAAAACTCCTTTTGATTTCGGTTTGTTATTCTGCCTTCTCCCGCCGGGTCGCCTCCCGGTGTATCCATGGACCCATGTTACGCAACGCACCATAGACTGTAAATCCGTCGTCCGACAATCGCCCTAATTTTGTGCGGCGGTTCGACCGTCCCCCAGTTGCGCCTTGGCGTTTTTATACCACTCGATACTGAACCACAGGTTTTTTTGCTGCGGGATCTGCAACTCCGGGTTGTCAATGGCGAGAATTTTGCGCTGCTCCAGGTTGAGCTGCGACATCTGCTCACCGAAGGTTGCGAAAAAAAGGCGGTCAAAGCTGCCGTCTTCGACGCTGCGCAGCAGGCCGCGCTCCAGCGCGGCCTGCAGTCTCGTGTTGTCCCTGGGAACAAAAAAATAATAGGCCGCCGGATAACGCAGAATGAGATGGTTTTCGATCGTCAGGTCCTTGGCCACATCCTCCTTTTGTTCGGCGACGATTTCGAAGATCGAGCGGGGAAACGCCTGCGCGCGGTTGAGGGTTACCATTTTGAAAAGCCCTGCCCAATTGGAAGCGCTTTCCACCGAAAAGCCATTCTTTAACAAAATGTCCACATCCGCCCAATCGTGACCCTGGGCAAAAATGAAGGATTTCAAGTCCTCGGCGGAAGCCACCCGGGTAAATTCGTTTTGCATCTGCGGCCGGATAAACAGCGCCCGCCAACCTATAACGCCTTTGCACAAGGGCACGCGCACCGGTAAAAGTTCCCGTTCCCGCTCGGCCGTCGTGTTTAACCAATGCACGTCATACTGGCCCGATTGCAACAACAATACGCTGCGTTTTTCGCTGTATTCGGAGAAGGCAACGCCTTCGAGCCTATAGGGTTCGCCCGACCGCTCGAGGGCGAGGGTCAGCAGACGGACAAAGTACACATCGCGCTTCGCGTAATAGGGGTGCTGCACGGCGGGGTAACGCACGGGAAGCTCCGCGGCTCCGGCAACTCGGCCCGCCACCAAACATAGGGCCAATGTGCAACAAATGAGGCGAATCATCATGAGATTCCGTAGCAAAGTTAAAAAAGCGCAAGTTTGTACATAAAAAGGCAACGATTATACAAATTAACTTGGAGTAAAATGCAGTCCTGCCGGGGCAGTGAGCCCTCCCAATTGCAGCCAGCCCTGGTTTCGCCGGGGACGCGCGGGCCGCAACCCAACCATCAAAAAGGATGCCGGCCATTTCGCGTTCAAAACCACTCAAGCCAGCTCGGTCGCGCCCGGCGTCCCTGTCGGCAAATCTGCTTGGGGTCGTCTTGACGATCTACCTCAGTCTTGCGCTTTTCCTGACGGTGGGCCAGCTAGCACTCGAGTATCAAAACGAAAAGCGGCGACTCACGGAAGAGATTCAAAACGCGGCCAGCACCTTCAGCCCTATAGTGTCCAAAGCCTTGTGGAATGTCGATGAAGCCCAGACCAAAGCTTCCCTGCTGGGGGTGCTGGGCATCAACTACGACGTGCTCCAGGTGCAGCT
>DJFO01000278.1:0-249 GCA_002432555.1 Marinagarivorans sp. UBA5870 | reverse complement strand
GTGCGACCCCTCGCCGCGCTTTTCCTGGAGCAATACACCTACGCCTACGATTTGTCTTACGAAAGCGATTTTACGCCGCGGCAAAAGATCGGCACGCTGGTATTGCGCAGCAACTCCAACGTCGTCCTCAATCGCGCCGCCCACACATTTTTTATCACCGTCGTCAGCGCTATGTTCAAAACCACCCTGCTCGCGGCCGTCTTTTTTATCATTATGCGCGGCATGGTGGACAAACCCTTGAAACAAATC
>DJFO01000128.1:5529-5748 GCA_002432555.1 Marinagarivorans sp. UBA5870 | reverse complement strand
CTGAAGCAGGCGCTGGATAAATACGGGTTCGACGCGGCTTTCGGCGGCGCACGGCGCGATGAAGAAAAATCGCGCGCTAAAGAGCGAGTTTATTCTTTCCGCGATCGCAATCACCGCTGGGATCCAAAAAATCAGCGGCCGGAATTGTGGAATCTATACAATAATCGGGTCGATAAAGGCGAAAGCATCCGAGTATTTCCCTTGTCCAATTGGACCGAA
>DJFO01000128.1:0-5502 GCA_002432555.1 Marinagarivorans sp. UBA5870 | reverse complement strand
ATCATGGTCGACGACGACCGCATGCCACTGCGAGAGGGGGAGAAAATCGAGGAGAGAATGGTGCGTTTCCGCACTCTCGGCTGTTATCCCCTAACGGGCGCGGTGGAATCCACGGCGCAAACCCTGCCAGAAATCATTCAGGAGATGCTCCTGACGAAAACTTCGGAGCGCCAGGGCCGAGTGATCGACCACGACAGTGCCGGGTCCATGGAGAAGAAAAAACAGGAAGGCTATTTTTGATTGCCACCCGCAAGGGCGGGTGAGCTGAACTCATTTTGCATATTGATTGCGCGAACGATTTTTAGGAGTAGGCCAGTGTCTCACCAGTCGGAATTGATTGCGACCGATATAACGTCATACCTGGCGCAGCACGAGCAAAAAGAGCTGTTGCGCTTTTTAACCTGTGGTTCAGTTGACGACGGTAAGTCCACGTTGATCGGCCGTTTGCTGCACGATTCCAAGATGATCTACGAAGATCAACTGGAGGCCATCAAGTCCGATTCCACGAAACACGGCACCACGGGTGAAAAAATCGACCTGGCGCTGCTGGTGGACGGGTTGCAGGCAGAGCGGGAGCAGGGGATAACGATCGACGTCGCTTATCGCTATTTTTCCACCTCCAAGCGCAAGTTTATTATTGCAGACACTCCCGGGCACGAGCAGTACACGCGCAATATGGCGACGGGAGCCTCGACCTGCGACTTGGCGATTATTTTGATCGACGCGCGTCACGGAGTAATGACGCAGACCCGCCGCCACTCTTACATCGCTTCGCTGCTGGGCATAAAGCATCTGGTTGTGGCCATCAATAAAATGGACCTGGTCGACTTCAGTGAAGAGCGTTTCAAAAACATTCGGGAAGATTATTTGCGGTTCGCGAAAAATCTTGGCGAGCGAGAATTTATTTTCGTGCCTATTTCCGCTCTCGAAGGCGATAACGTCGTCAACCGCAGCGAGCGCAGCCCCTGGTACCAGGGGCAGTCACTGATGCAGATCCTGGAGACAGTGGTAATCGCGGCTGACCGGAATACCGCGGAATTTCGTTTTCCGGTGCAGTACGTCAACCGACCCAACCTAAATTTTCGCGGCTTTTGTGGCACGGTGGCGTCCGGTGCGGTGCGGCGCGGCGATGAAGTGAAAGTGCTCCCGTCCGGCAAAAGCAGCACGGTAAAGGATATTGTGGTTTACGAGGGCACGCTGGAGAGCGCTTTTGTCGGCCAGTCCGTCACTTTAACGCTCAGCGATGAAATCGATATCAGCCGCGGCGACGTACTGGTCAAGAAAGACGATCCGGTTCAAGTGACGCAGCACTTGCAGGCACACCTGGTATGGATGAACGATGCGTCGCTTCAGCCGGGTCGACAGTATCTGTTCAAATTTGCCAGCAAGGTGACGCCGGGCGTTGTTGCCCGTATCGATCACCGGGTAGACGTCAACACCCAGTCGAAGTCCGCTGCGAGCGACATGCAGCTGAATGATATAGCCGTGGTCGATATCACTTTGGAACAAAAAGTTCTGGTGGATCCTTACGCCCGCAATCGCGCCACCGGCGCTTTCATTGTGATCGACCGCCTGAGCAATGCTACGGTCGCCGCCGGTATGGTTATAGGGCAAACCGCACCGGCGAGCGCCAGCGCGGGATTTTCCGAGTTTGAATTGGAACTGAACGCTTTAATCCGCAAGCATTTTCCCCATTGGGAAACCAAGAACCTGCACGACCTGCTGCCGAAGTAAGCGCGCGCCAGGAGTTTTCCCGCGGAAAATTTCCGGCAGTTTCCTACAGGACATGCAGTCATCCGCGCTGGTTTGGCCGTGTGGCTGAAGCTATATTGGCGCGGTTGACTCTGCACGCGACTCGACGAATCAATCGGCGAGAGAAGGGAAAAAACACCACGGCTGTACCATCTGGTGCAGCCAGTGGCACTAGGGAGCGTGTGCAGACTTGTCAGGGTCAGGGAGTCGACCCTTTCGCTCGCCATTTAAAAGGATTTGTGTATGCCGCAACAATCTCTGTTGTCTATCTGTGCTCGATTCACCAAAATCCTCAGTCTTCTGGTGTGTCTTGTCGTTTCCTTTTCCAATCCTGCATTACATGCCGCTGAGCCAGCCAGGGCTGCGGATTCGCCCAAAGACGATGCGGCAAAATCGGTCGTGGTCAGCAAGGTGAATATCAATACCGCCTCGGCAGAGGATATCGCCGAGCTGCTAACCGATATTGGCCAAAAAAAGGCCGAGGCCATAGTGGCTCACCGCAAAGAGTTCGGCCCGTTCAGAGCTTCTGACGATCTCCTCAAGGTCAAGGGTATAGGCACCGCGACCGTGGAGAAAAACAAAGAGCGCATCGTCTTTTAACCAATCCGGCCCGAGGGTCCAACTCGGGCTTTTTTTGTGTCAGAATTCTCGCTCTGAATCCCGCAGCTATTTTGGAGCCTGTTGATGCCCTCCGATTCCTCCTCCACCGGCGGCCGCGCAAGTTCGCCCACCAGCTCCGCACCCCCGGCCCCTCGCCAACCGAGCGCGCCCCAAGATGCGCAAAATCCGACAGCACAGGAACTCGAAGTCCAGGAGCACAAATCAAAAGTGCAGGATCCCACCGCAAAAGTGCGGGAGCCCAGCTTACAAGTGCAGGAACCCAGATTGCAGGAATCCAGATTGCAGGAACCCAGATTGCAGGAACCCAGATTGATAGTCGCGTTGGATTACGCGAATTTGCAGCAGTGCGAAGCGTTGTTGCGCAGTCTCGATCCCGCTCATTGCCGTCTGAAAATTGGCAAAGAACTGTTCACCGCCTGCGGGCCTGCGGCCGTGGATGCTCTGCACAAGCGAGGCTTTGAAGTATTTCTCGATCTGAAATTTCACGATATTCCCGCGACTGTGGCCAAAGCCGTCGCCGCGGCGGCGGACCTGGGTGTGTGGATGGTCAATGTGCACGCCGCCGGCGGCCCGCGCATGTTGGAGGCGGCCGCCAACAGTTTGGCGAGCCTCGGCCGGAGGCCTCTGCTGATCGGCGTCACAGTGTTGACGAGTATGGAGCAGCAAGAGTTGACAGCGATCGGGATCGAAGTGCCGCTTGAGGAGCAGGTAAAGCGATTGACGGGTTTGGTTCGGCAAAGTGGTCTTGATGGCGTGGTCTGTTCCGCGCGCGAAACCGGGATGTTGCGCCGCGAATACGGCCGCGGTCTCGTTCTGGTCACCCCCGGCATCCGGCCGGCCGGCGCCCAGACAGACGACCAGCGGCGCATCCATACGCCCGAGGAGGCGGTGCGTTGCGGCAGCGACTACTTGGTAGTCGGTCGGCCTATCACGCAGGCCGCGGATCCCGCGGCGGCATGCCGGGCAATCGCGCAATCCCTGGCCGATTTTTCAACGCGAGTGAAGCAAACCAATGACTCGAAATAATGAATTTCCCATTCCCGTGATCACCATTGACGGCCCGAGCGGTGCAGGCAAGGGCACACTCTGCCGGTTGGTGGCCGAGCGAACTGGATTCCATCTTCTCGACAGCGGCGCGCTCTACCGAATCACTGCCCTGGCGGCCATGGATCAGCAGGCGGATCTGCAGAATGAAAATGCGATCGCGCAGATTGCGGAAAATCTTGCAGTCCAGTTCATAGCGGAGGTGGGCGGCACCCTGATTCAGCTGGATGGGAGGGACGTGACAAAGGTTATTCGTCGAGAGGATGTGGGCATGAACGCCTCCCTGGTCGCCGCCTATCCCCAAGTTCGCGCAGCCCTTCTCGCGCGGCAGCGCGCTTTCGCCGTGCCGCCAGGTTTGATTGCTGACGGGCGCGATATGGGCACTGTCGTATTTCCGGCGGCGCCATTGAAGTTCTTTTTGACGGCGTCCGCCGAGGAGCGGGCCAGGCGCCGCTTTCTGCAGCTGCAGCAGATCGGTGCCCCGGCCGACATGGCTGGAATTCTGGCCGATATCCGCGCCCGCGATGAGCGGGATACCAACCGCGCCACCGCACCCCTGAAGCCGGCGGCCGACGCTATAGTGCTCGACAGTACGTCCCTGAGCATTGATCAAGTGCTGCAGGAAATACTCCGGCAATTGCATGCGCGTTTCGGTTGACGGCCCAAAGCGGGAGAGAACCTAATGACGATATTCTTGAAACGGTTGGTCTGGCTATTTTTGCTGGCCTGGTGGTTTTGCCTGATCTTACTCGGCGCAAAATTCGCACAGAACAACACGNNCTCTGCCGGAAATGTCCAGCGGCTTGGTGTTAAGTATTACCCTCTTGGTGGGAGTCCTGCTGGGAGTGCTGATGTTCCTACCGGTCGTGCTCGTTAGTAAGGCGAGGGTAAAACGATTGCGCGCGGATTTGTCCCGCTCGGAGGTCTCTCGGGTCACCGCTCTCAAATCGTAAGAACCCTGGAATTCAACACGCTGCTAGAGCGGGGAGAAGTGAGTCTGATCCCTGTTGGGTGCCCGGCGCTTGGGAACCAGGACACCTTGTGTTGAGCGGGCGAACAGGGTTTTTTTGACGATCCTCTTCATTCCGATTGGTTTTTGAGCCCTGCGGTTTTTAGGTAAACGGTTCTATGGGTGCTGCCCGATCTGCTGCCTTCGGTTGCGACCCAGCGGCGGAATCCCACCGGGTCTCGCCTCGATTGTTTTCTCCGCGTTGCATTGATCAGCCATTTCTGGTAAGGTCGCGCCGCCTCAAATTGTGCTGTGCGGCAACGGCCTTCTGAGGCAACTACGATCGGCAGGGGTGTGTTTTACCAGCTTGTGGCACGTCCCTGTTTTGTTAAATAACCCCGTGTACTGGTAATGCGGAATGCTCGAATGGCCAAGCCATCTCGGGTCATATTCAGGTATAGGTATGTTGATGAGCGANNAAGTTTAAAAACCATCGATATGGAGCCCGGCACCATAGTGACCGGCGTGGTGATCGATATCGATGATGAATGGGTGACGGTCCACGCGGGCCTGAAATCCGAAGGTGTCATCCCCGCGGCCCAATTTTTGGACGAGTCCGGCAAATTGACTCTCGCCATCGGTGACGAAGTTCAGGTGGCCCTGGAAACCGTGGAAGATGGTTTTGGCGAGACCCGACTGTCCCGCGAAAAAGCCAAGCGCGCTGAATCCTGGAAAATCCTCGAAGCCGCCAATACCACGGACAGCGTTATCAAAGGCATTATCAACGGCAAGGTCAAAGGTGGCTTCACTGTGGACGTCGCCGGTATCCGCGCGTTCCTGCCCGGCTCGCTGGTCGACGTTCGCCCCGTGCGCGAAACGACCCACCTGGAAGGCAAAGAGCTCGAATTCAAAGTTATCAAATTGGATCAGAAGCGCAACAACGTCGTGGTTTCTCGCCGGGCGGTCATGGAGCAGGCGAATTCCGATGAGCGCGAAGAGCTGCTGGCTACCCTGCAAGAGGGCATGGCGGTTAAAGGCATAGTGAAGAATCTTACCGACTACGGCGCTTTCGTTGACCTCGGCGGCGTGGACGGCCTTCTGCATATTACAGACATGGCGTGGAAGCGCATCAAGCA
>DJFO01000060.1:13551-13698 GCA_002432555.1 Marinagarivorans sp. UBA5870 | reverse complement strand
AATGGCCACCCGTCGGCCCATACCTATGCTCTCGCAAAGTTCGTCGAGGGAGTGGACGTTGTGCACGGCGAGCAGGTGGGCGATCTGGTCCTGGCTGATCTGCTCGAGTGACAGGTCCAGATTCGCCAAAGCGCGGCTCAGCATGCG
>DJFO01000060.1:0-13488 GCA_002432555.1 Marinagarivorans sp. UBA5870 | reverse complement strand
AAATTGAGCCAGTTGGGATTGGGCTGAGAGGATTCGGAAGTGATGATTTTGATCTTTTGGCCACTCTGCAACACCTGGGACAGAGGGGCGGGACGGTCGTTGATCCGGCAGGCGACGCAGCTGTTGCCCACCGCCGTATGCACCGCGTAGGCGAAGTCCACCGGCGTCGCGCCGGCCGGCAGTTCGATGATTTCCCCTTTCGGGGTGAACAAGTACACCTCGTCGCGGAACAGGTCAATTTTGACGTTCTCGATAAATTCGAGAGAGCTGCCAGTATGCTGTTGGATTTCCAGGATGCGCTTGATCCAGCGGTCGACCCGCGCTTGGGAAACATCGGTGGGTTCGTCGGCGTTGACTGATTTATAAAGCCAGTGGGCCGCGACCCCCCGAGACGCCAGTTCGTCCATTTCTTTGGTGCGAATTTGCACTTCGATGGGCACGCCGTGCATGCCTATGACCACCGTGTGGAGGGACTGATAGCCGTTGATCTTGGGAATGGCGATGTAATCCTTGAATTCCCCCGCCATGGGTTTGTACAAATTGTGAATCGCCCCGAGGGTGCGATAACAGGTATCCACGTTCTCCACTATGATGCGGAAGGCGTAAACATCCATGATCTCGTTGAAGGATTTGTTCTTGCTGCGCATCTTGTTGTAGATGCTGTAGAGGTGCTTCTCGCGGCCGATCACCAGCGCGCTTATATCTTCGCGCTGCAGGCGCGCCTCTATGGCCGATTGGATATTTTCCACCAGCGCCTTGCGGTTGCCGCGCACGCGCTTGAGCGACGCCTGTAGCCGGGCGGCTCGCAGGGGATACATGGCGGTAAAACCGCGGTCTTCGAATTCGATGCGCAGGTCATTCATGCCGAGGCGGTGGGCAATTGGGGCGTAGATCTCCAGGGTTTCTTTGGCGATGCGGCGTTTCTTCTCCGGCGGCATGGCGCCGAGAGTGCGCATGTTGTGCAGGCGGTCGGCAAGTTTGACCACTATGACTCGGATGTCCTTGGCCATGGCCAGAGCCATTTTCTGAAAATTTTTGGCTTGCTTTTCCGCCTGCGACTCGTATTCGATCTTGGCCAGCTTGCTGACGCCATCCACCAGCTCGGCAACGACTTCACCGAATTGCTCACCGATCGCGTCTTTTGAAATGCCGGTGTCTTCGATTACGTCGTGCAGCATCGCGGCCATCAGGCTCTGATGGTCCATATGCATGGAGGCGAGGATATTGGCGACCGCCAGGGGATGGGTAACGTAGGGTTCGCCGCTGCGGCGGAACTGCCCGTAATGGGCCTGTTCCGCGTAGAAGTAAGCGCGCTTGACCCGATTGATCTGATCGGGCTCGAGGTAGGAGGACAGTCGATGACTGAGGGAATCTATGGTTAACAAAGCCGCCCCCCCACCGGATCAGTCCATGCCAGAGGCGTCGAGGGACAGATCTTGATGATGATGATGCTGAGTAACCGGCGGGCGTTCATCGGGCTCATCGAGAATGCTTGCAGTGATGTAACCCTCTTCGATTTCGCGCAGGGCAACCACTGTGGGTTTGTCATTCTCTTCGGGCACGTGGGGCGTTTTGCCGAAAATGGCCAATTGCCGGGCGCGTTTGCTGCCCACCAGGACCAGTTCGAAACGGTTAGCGACGTGGTCCAAACAATCTTCAACAGTGATTCTTGCCATGTGTTGTTCCGCTTGTGTGCGTGTTACTGGGGATTTGCGGCCTAGGCTGCGCAAAACAAGACCATTCTATCTAAATCTTGGGCGCCGCCAAAGGTGGGGGGCGGGAGTGTACGCAAATTGCCCAGTCAGGACAACAGACTTTGCAAGAGCGCTTGATGTTTTTCCGCCTGGCGATCGAGCCGGAGACGCTGCGCCTCAACCACGGCCCTGAATTCCGCGAGGGCCACGGCGAAATCTTCGTTTACGATCAAATACTGACACTCCACATAATGAGAAATTTCGCTTTTGGCCTCCGCCATGCGCGCGGCGATCACGGCTTCCGAATCTTGGCCTCGGCCGGTGAGGCGACTGTGCAGCGTCTCGCGCGACGGCGGCAGGATAAACACGCTCACCGCATCGGGAATCAGGCGGCGGACCTGCGCGGCGCCCTGCCAATCAATTTCTAAGATGACATCCACCCCACGGCGCAGGGTCTGCTCCACCCAGGCCTTGGAAGTGCCGTAATAATTGGCAAACACCTGGGCGTGTTCGAGGAATTCTGACCGCTCGAGCATCCCCATAAACTCCGCTTGGCTCACGAAGTGATAATTCACCCCGTCGCGTTCGCCTGGGCGCATGGCGCGCGTGGTATGGGAGATAGAAACCTGGATATCGCTGCTGGATTCCACCAGGGCCTTCACCAGACTGGTTTTGCCCGCGCCGGACGGGGCGGAAACCGTAAAGAGCGTACCTCGAGAAGCCATGCTGAACCTACTTGGGATAAGGAAAGGATTCTGCACCCATCCGGGTGACTGCTCCATTGATTGTAGTGGTGCCTGCCAGCGAGCGCTGCCGACCGGCGAAATTATACGGCTTTGGCGTCACTTCCACAGCGCCAGCAGATATTGGCCGTAGAGGTGCGCCGAATGGTCAAAATAGAGATCCATATCATGGTTCACCTCGGCCAGTACCACCCGCTGGTGGAACACGCCCTTCCGCTGCAACACCTCAGCAAGGGGAACAAAGGCATCCGGTCGATCGGCCGACCCGTTAATCAGCAGAAATGCCGCGCCGGCGGCTTTAAAGATTTCGGCATTGTGATCCGCCAGTTCGAGCAATGCCGGGTCGCGCATGCCCCCGCCCCAACTCGCCGCTCCGCGAAAAACGCCGGGATTTTCCAGGGCGAGGCGCACCGCTCCCGCGCCACCCATGGAGAAACCGGCGATCAAGCGCCACCGCTGCTCGGGCAGGGTGTTGTAGTGCCGGTCGATATAGGGGATCAGTTCGTGGAGAATCATACTGGCCATGGGACCGCGGTACCCGGTGAGCCCGCCGTTGGGAAACACCACCAGCGGCTCCGGCAATTGATACTGCGCGAGAATCGGCCGCAGCAACCGCAGAAAGGCGGGCAGATCCGTGGTTTCATCACCGCCGCGCCCGTGCAGGAAATAAATCACCGGCGCCGGTTCATCATGCGCCGGCCGCTGTACGCTCACTCCGACTTGATGACCCATGGCCCGGCTCGCCAACTCGAAATGATCTACCCGCGAGGGCAGTGCCTCCCAGGGGTTGACCCACACCACCGGCCGCCGCTCGAACACCGCGCCCGGTCGCGTCCACCAAATCAGCGCGACGAGCGCCGCCGCCAACATGGCCAAGGCACTGATACTAAGCGCAAGGATGGAACGGGTGGGCGGCCATACTCTCGCCATCAGCGGGTACCGCGCCCTGCTGAATCGCCGAATGAAATCTGGCCTGGGTCAATCATCGCCATCGACTTCCGGCGCGGCAGTGTCACCTGTCGCGCGGCGATTGCGAAAGGCAACGGCCGCCACCAGCGCCCGCACTGTGAGCGCGCTGTACCAGCGGCCGTTGGGCAGATAAAAAATTCCCACCGGTATATGCCGGGGATGCCATCGATCAATCCAGGTGACGCCGGTAACAAAACTGACGCTCGCGATTTGTCCTTGCGCCGCGCTCTGCTCGATCAATTTATAGAGGATGAGGTAACCGGGACTAATCGCGGCGAAGTCCTCGCGAAAGCCGATTTTCAAAAGAAACAGCCGCTGTCCCACCCGCACGCCGAATTGCGCTGCGATTGCAGTATCGGCCAGGTAAAGAATATTGATCTGACAGATGCCCAGGCCGCCGTAAAATTCGAGCAGTCGCTGGTAGTAAGCCAGTTTTTTTGGCTGCTTGCGGATGCTGGTACCGCCCTCGCCTTTCCACCCGGAGTCTTCCACCACCAGGAAATCCTCGAAGGCCGCCGCGAGTTCCACAGGGTTCGTTGCACACCAGAGGCGCAGGGCGCCCTGCTCTTCNNCCCTGCTCCTCGGCTTTGCGCAATTTCTTTTGCAATCCTTTGCGGAATTTGCTGCTGTAGCTTTCCCAAAATGGCGCAAATCCGGCGGAGAAATCGAGAAATTTAGACGTGTGGGTATAACGCGGCTGCTCCCCCTGCCCCAGAAGACTCGGCGCCCAGCCGGTTTGCAAGACACACTGCCAGCGAATAAAGGCGAACCAGGGCAACTGCTGGCGGAGGCTTGTCAGCAACTGCTGGCGATAGGGCAAGAGCGGCCGGTCCGACAAGATATCGTTGACGCCCATCTCGTTGGGATAGAACAACTGTAGCACCGGCACCTTGACTGACCCTTTGCGCAAATACGTCCGCTCCAGCGGCAACACGGCGAAGAGCCTGCCGGCCTCAGTAAGAGCCACAAAAAAAATCTCCGCGTCGAGCGAGGTGTTTTCCAATTCGGCGCTGTACCAGCCGGGAAAATGCAAAAAATGGCCGGCACAGCGGGCAGCCAAGTCGCTCCAGCGTTCCAGCAGCTGGGCAAAACCTTCGCGGCCAAGGAAGATGTCGACGGTGCAATTTGAAGTAGAGGAACCTGACATATTCATCTCAAGTTTGCTGCCGCTCGTATTCGCACACGGCCTCGTACACATCCGCCACCGCGGTGCCGGTCATCATGCCCACATGATCGGCGTCCACGTCGCGCACTTGCAGGTGCCCATGAATAATGGTTTTGAGGTCGTAATCACTCTTTGCCTTGAAGCCAAAGCCGAAATAGGTCTGCGTTGCCCGGATCAGCAGCGCATCGAAACCGTAATGTTTGGGAGAGTTTTCGTACTGGATAGCCGCGTGGTCAAATGCTTTCTCGCGGCCCTTTTGCACTTTGCCAAGATCAAAGGCGGGTTCGCCCGAATTACCGTTCAGTTTGCGCAATAGTTTCTCCCAGCGCCGGCGAAATCCTTCAATCAACACTTGGACGCCCTCGCGCCGGCAGCGCTCGTGTATGTCGGACAGGATCTTGCGAATAGACCTGTAGCCACTGGTGGAGAGATACGAATCCAGCAACACCACTTTCACCTTGACGCCGTCTTTCAACAGGGCACTAGCCACTTCTAGCGCGACCAACCCGCCGAAAGAGAGACCGACCAGTGTCAATGCGGTATAGGGCCCCTGGCGTCGCAGTGCCTCCAAATAGGACTGCACCAATATATCGAAAGAAAAATCCAGTTTTCCGTGGCGCGACTGAGCTTCGATAATGGCAAATTCTTTTTCGGCAAAAACGCCAAACACGGGCCTTTCGCCGCCGAATTGCTGAGCGAAATCCCGATAGATTTGCACCCCGCACAGGCAGAAGACCGGATCGCCGGTGGTCGCGGAATTGAGTTTGACTACGCTGGCCGCGCGGCTCGCCTGATCACCCAGGCTGTCTCGCAGCGCGCGAATGGTCGGCGATTCGAAAAAAACGCTCGAGGAAAAGCTGAGACCGGTGGCCTTGTGCATATCGGCAATCACTTGCAACGCCAGCAGCGAGTGCCCGCCCAGCTCGAAAAAATTTGCATCGACGCTGACGCCGCTAATCCCAAGATTTTTCTCCCATACGCCGATCAGACTGCGATCCAAGTCGTCGCGCGCGCTCGCTTCGGGCTGTTTATTTTGTTCATTGACGCTCGTTAAACCGGCAGCCGCCAAGGCTTTGCGGTCTACTTTATAGTTGGCGGTCATGGGAAATTGAGCGAGCCAGACAAAATGGTGCGGCACCATATGCGCCGGTAGATTTTTGCTGCAGTAAGCGTGGATCTCAGAGTTCGCCAGCGGCTCGCCCAGATAAAACGCAACCATGCGTTTATCACCCACGCCGAAATCCGCCGCCACCACGGCGGCCTGCTTTATTTGCGGATGCGTCGCCAGCCAGTGCTCGATCTCCGACGGCTCTATGCGATAACCGCGCACTTTGATCTGGTTGTCGATGCGGTTGACGTATTCCAAAGCCCCNNACCCTGCCGGCCTCGAGGCGCGGATCAACGATAAACTTTTCCGCCGTAAGCTCCGGGTTGCGATAATAACCCAGGGCAACTCCCGCACCGCCGATCAACAACTCTCCGGCGACGCCTTCCGGCACCGGGTTTAGCTGTTCGTCCACCACGTGCACGCTGGTCTGCCGGATGGGTTTACCGATCAGAATCTTTTGATCTTCCGGCAGCACTCTGTGACACGTCGACCAGACCGTGGTCTCCGTGGGGCCATACATGTTCCACAATTCAAGAGAGGCCGCGTGCATCAGCGGCCGCAGATCCGCAGGCAGGGCTTCGCCGCCAACCAGAATTTTCAGTCGCTGGCGCGGCCGCCACCCGTGCCCAAGCAACATGCGCCAGGTGGCGGGGGTCGCCTGCAATACGGTGATACGGTGCAGGTCCACCAGCCGCTGGAGTTCTTCTGGAGTGACGGCCTCGTGCTTTGAAGCCACTATGAGTTGGCCGCCCACCAACAGCGGCAAAAACATTTCGAGAATGTGAATATCGAAGGAAATCGTGGTGATCGCCAGCAACCGATCGTCGCAGCCCAGCCCAGGTTCCTCCGCCATCGCGAGAAGAAAATTCAGGAGGTTGCCCTGCCGAATGGCCACCCCTTTGGGACTGCCGGTAGAGCCGGACGTATAAATCATGTAGGCGAGGTCTGCCGGATCGTAGGCCGGATTCGCGAGCTTTCCCGGCGGCGGCGCAGGCGTAAGGCGCAGATCAGCCACCGAGACGCAGGTACCGGTGAAGGCGAGATCATCCCGCGCGGCGTCCGTCACAAGCAGGTCAACCTGCGCGTTCTCGAGTATGTAGAGCTGCCGCGCGACCGGATAGTTGGGGTCCACCGGCACGTACGCCGCCCGCAGTGACCATATCGCCAACAACAGGGGCACCAGCGCCTCCGACCGCGCGGTTGCCACGGCCACCTTAGCGCCCGGACGAATTCCCCGTTCGGCAAGGCCGGCAGCCAGGGCTCGCGCGAGCGCAGCAACTTCGGCATAGTTGAGGGCCACTGCACCAAAAGTGAGGGCGGGCGCGGTGGCCCGGGCGGTCGCCCAGTGGTCAAGAACGGCCAAATAACCGCCCTGTTCGCCGGTGGCCAGGTCTAACACTTTGTGCACCATAAACGAATTTATTATTAAAGTGGTCGGTCCCTCGAGGCGCATCTGCCCTCACGTGGCAGTGCGACCGGCTATTTAAAGTTATTGTTGCCGAAAAATTGCGCCTATAAGCGCTGTGCCCTGTTGGGCAGGATTTGCGCGAATTTTTTGCTCCTCTTCGGCGATCTGGCCGTAGAGCGCCTGCATCCCTTGGCGCACCGCGTAGGCCTCCAGGTCCAACTCCGGCTTGTTAGCGATCGGCAGCGTCTTATAGGTGCTCAGCACTTGCTGATACTGATCGTAAAATCCGACCTGGCGAAGTTGACTCTGCATAATGGATTTATAGCGCATGCTCAGCTGCGTTTCCGTCGCGGAGCGAAAATATTCCGTCGCCGCCGTATCACCTCCTCGAATAATGCCGACAGCATCTTCGATTGCCATGTCTTGCAGCGCCGTGAGGAATGCGCCTTTCGCTTCGGCCGCCGCCAATTCCGCCCCGCGGTTCATTAACCCTTCTACTTGGTTCAGGGGTCCCGCCAGGCCGAACTGCCGCAGGGTATCGGCGACGGGTCGCACCGACTCGGGCAGCCCGAGACGCCATTGGCTGTTCTCGCTGTAACCACCGGCACGGCCGAGATCTGCAACCGCTCGGTCGACACTTAACCGCAGGGCGTCCTTAACAGCATTGTTGAGTTGGGCTGGGCTGTAACCGGCGGCCTGCGAGACCTGTGCCCCGGTGGACAGCACCTGAGAGAGATTGCCGCAAGCGGCAAGGGTAAAGAGGGCGATGGCGAGCGAGACATGGCGCAGCATAGGGAACCTTGGCGGGCAGTTTAACGAAAGAAACGTGCGCTGCATCATACAGCGCCATGCTGCCGGATACCAAACACGCCGACCAGCGCCGCGCGCGCGGAGAAAAGACGGCTCTATTCTATGTTCTGTATCTGCTCGAGCATCTGCTCGATCAGCACTTTGATGTCGACCGCCGACTGGGTATTGCTACTGGCAGTGGATTTTGAAGAGAGGGTGTTGGCCTCGCGATTGAGCTCTTGCATCAGGAAGTCTAAACGCCGACCCATAGGTTCGGTTTGTTGCAAGGTGCGGCGGACTTCGGCAAGGTGCGCGTCCAACCGATCGAGCTCTTCGGCCACGTCGCTTTTCTGGGCGAGATACACCAGTTCCTGTGCCAAGCGGTCTTCGTCGATTTCGGTCCGCAGTGCCTCCAGTCGCGTGCGCAGCTTTTCCTGTTGTAACGCGGCGAGCTCTGGCAGGCGAGTCCGCACGTCTGCCACCTGCTCAGCGATAGCGCGCAGGCGCTGCTCGATAAGATTAGCCAGCTCGGTACCTTCGCGGCTGCGATTGGCAAGCAGTTGGTCGAGAGTTTTGCTGAACAGGCCAAGCGCTTCCCGCTCGAGCAGATCCTGGTCGAGTTCCCGCGCCTTGAGAACTCCGGGCCAGCGCAAGATTTCTAGGGCGCTCACAGGTGCCGGATTGGCGGCGAACTGATTGATCTGTTCCACCATGCGCACCAGGTCGCGGGCGAGCTCCTGGTTATAGTCGGTCGTGAGACCAGTGGTTTCGTCTACTTTCATCGCCAGAACCAGATCGACCTTGCCGCGCCCGAGCTGGTTGCGCAACGCTTCCCGCAGATTCGGTTCGAGCCCGCGCAAGGCTTCGGAGAGTCTCAGGCTCGGCTCGAGATACCGATGGTTGACGGTGCGAAGTTCGCAGATCAGGTGTCCCCACGGGAATTGAGCTTCCAGGCGCGAAAATCCGGTCATGCTGCGTGGCATATATTGTCCTCGGGCGCAGTGGTGATTTGGAAAATTAAGTGCGAGCGGATCTTAACACATTGGTTTTCGCGACCCTCTCGGTATAATCCCGGCCTCTTTCGACTTCAGCCAGGTGCTTCATGCCAAGACCCAGCGGCCGGGCCGCCGACCAACTGCGCCCCGTTACCATCACCCGCCACTACACCAAACACGCCGAAGGCAGTGTCCTGGTTTGCTTCGGCGATACTCAGGTTCTTTGCACTGCCAGTGTGGTGGAGGGAGTGCCGCGTTTTTTAAAGGGAACGCACCAGGGCTGGCTGACGGCGGAATATGGCATGCTGCCGCGCTCGACCGGTACCCGCATGGACCGCGAGGCCGCCCGAGGAAAGCAAAGTGGACGCACCATTGAAATCCAGCGCCTCATCGGCCGATCACTGCGCGCGGCGGTCGATCTGAAACAACTGGGCGAATATACACTGACCGTCGATTGCGACGTGCTGCAGGCCGACGGTGGTACCCGAACCGCAGCAATCACCGGCGCGTGTGTCGCCGTGGTGGATGCGCTGCGACATATGCAGCGGCGGCAGTGTTTGCAGACGGATCCTTTAGCGGCAATGGTGGCCGCAGTATCCGTGGGAATCTACCAGGGCGAGCCCGTCCTGGATCTCGATTATGCAGAAGACTCCGCGGCCGATACGGACATGAATCTGATCATGACGGACAAAGGAGGCATGATCGAAATCCAGGGTACGGCCGAGAAAGAGCCCTTTACGGAAGCTCAATTTCAGGACCTGCTTGCACTTGGCAAACGCGGAATTGATCAGCTGCTGCAATTGCAGCTGCAGGCACTGGCGTCTTAACTACCTCCGGCCAGAACCGCCGGCTGCCCGCGTGTCGGTTTCAGCGGCCAACCGGCGCGGCGCCCCTCAGCCTGCCGACTGACCAAAGCACCGGACCAACATTTCCAGGATGTCACCGCCGCTCGCGACGGCGGTGAGGTTTTTCAGGGTAAGCCTGTGGTGCAGTTGGGATCGCCGCCAAATGGTCCGTCAACCTCCGGGGAGAATATCTGAACGTGGTCGGCGACCAAAACATCACCCTCGTGATGCCCGCGAACTCGGACATAACTGCCGCTGGCCGCGCGGAAAAACTCACGCTCCATGAGGGGTATGCCGCTCCGGCTGTAGAGTGTTTCGTTAGTCACCCTTACCGTGGTCATAAAAACTTTAAACGATCTTTCCAGCGGGGCGACCAGCTCAACTTTGCCCTGCGATTCCGTACTTACCGCGCGCATATCCCGGTTATCCACTGCCAGGCTGTTGGCTACCAGCTTTCCCGGCCGAGCGTAGGCTGACAGATACACAAGGTCGCCGGCGTGCAAGTCGCGGAAACTGATGCGCTGCTCGTATTGCCCCGTCAGTCGAGTGTCCGAGTGGACTTCGAACTCGTGGCCATCAACTCGGACCTTTCCGAGTATTCCAGCGGAGCTCAAAACCGGGTGAATTTCCTCAATTTCACCGTAATTCTTCATACTCGGCGGGGATAGGACTGCCACTTCTTTAGCGACGAGCACGTCAGCGGCATCCAGAGCCCCCACTACCCGTACCTTCGTGTTGACGGCCACATTGTTTCCCATGCCGTCCGTGTAGCGGGTTTCCGGCGTGACCTTGACCGGCACGGAATCCAAATAAAAGCCACCCTGAGCATTGAGTCGCTGAGCAAAACCCACCAGTTCGATAGCCGGCACACTCCGCAATTGGCGGTAATCCTGCGCGAAATTGAGTTCGTCCGCCACCAGCGCACCCGTCTCGTTCAAGGTGCCGCGCACACCGACCAATCGGCCATTCATTAGCTGGTCGCTGGCGAGCGCCGCGGAATAGGACACGACCTGGCCGTTTAATATGAACTCGCGGGTCAGCCGATTGAGGTCTTCTACCAGTCCCACCAGTTCCACAAAAAGATTCTCGTCGGTTTCCAAACGAGTGGCCTGCACCATTCGATCGGCGTCCAAGGGGCCGCTTACGGAAACCCGCAGACCTACCCTCAAACCGTCGATGTTGCGCGGCATCAAATCACTCGAGTAAACCGTGTCGCCCAGCAGCTGTATTACCTGACCGAGCACGGCAAACCGATTGCTGTCTTTGTCGACCCACTGAACTTCGCCGGTGACGCGCGGATAATAATGGACCTCATAGGCAACGGCCTCGCCCGCGGCATTGGTTCCACCCACGACGGTGACGTAGTCGCCGACGCTCAGCTCCACTTCATCGGCCGGTTCTCCGCGCACCAAGATCTTGGCATTATCCGTGTCGTAGTGGACGCCGTTGACAATGACACTACCGAAGCCGTTGATAGGGCCCGTGACCGAGAGGTCCGGTTTGGCGCCACTGCCGTCGATACCGGCGAGAGGACCACCGCCGCCACCGCCACCGCAGCCGCCGAGGAGAACGGCGCTAAGCATTCCGGCGAGCAGCCGCCAGTGCGTTTGATTGCCCATGATTTTTAATCGGCCTCTCGATTGGATTTTTCGATGGCAAAAACACTCACTCCAAGCCGTACACCCGCGTTGGCATTGGGTTCTTTTGCCTCTGTATCGGCCGGGTCGGCCGGCACGGTTTCGTGTTCGGACAGCCACGCATCCACCCGTTCCAGGAATGCCTGGCCCTCAACTTCAAGAAATGCATGGAAGGCTTTCGTGTGCTTGGCATCAACAAAATTATTGCTCGCGCGGCGCTCGAAACGGCGTCGCAGTTTTTGCCCAGACTTGCTTTCATCAACGACATACAGGTTGTGGAATAAAGTCTCTCCCAATTCGCTGATGACAGAGCCAGCACGCAGTAACGCCTGAGGATCGCTCTGCGCCGGAAAGAAATAGCGGCTCATGGCTTGTGTGCCCTGATCCGTTTTGGCTATCACCCCTACACGCAGCATTTCCTTAAACAACGCTTGCCGGGGCACATCGCCACCGAAACGCCGCACCAGCGCCTGAAAGCTCCCGACGTCCCCTTCCAAAGGGAGGATGCGGGCCTGCCCGTCGGACGTACTAAACTCGGGATCTCGATGCCAGGCGGTGAGCAGCCGGGTAATGCGGTCCTGCGCCGACTGCGCCTCTTGGGCAACCAAATTCTCCTGAAGGAGATCTTTGATCCGCTTGACCTCTTTGCGGTCAATGCCGGTGAGTACTGCAATGCGCGATACATTGGTGGGACGGCCACGAATTCCGTAATCCTGCGCGGCGGCCTCGACAAAGATCGACTTGCAAAGCAGGGCAAATTCTTTATAGGTGACCCCATTGCGCAACAACAACATGATGATGGGCTTCATCAGGCTTTTGACCGTGGCAATCACGTGCGCTTTAAGATTCTCTGCCATAAGTTCCCGGGCATTTTGATTATTCTAGGGGGAGGTGCCACCACGTGCACCGCCTCGGCAAACTGGTTGCGCTGGCCGCTCAACCCGCCACAGAACAAGTCTTGGCGCCCCGTTTACCCGCGCCTAACTTAACAACCTTTTGCCGCCGGCTTTCGTGCATAAGTCTCAAATCCCTAAGCGCCCTATTCCTGAGCCATAAAAAAAGAGCGCTGGCAACAAGGTTGCAGCGCTCAAAATGCATAGGGCCATTAGATTCCTGCGCCCCAAATGCTCAGCAAATTACATCAGTGAAAAGCCTTGTCTCTTTGCAGAAAGAGAGTGCCGAGGACAAGCCTCGACTCACAGAGCCCCCAAGACCCGAAGGGCTCTAACATGGGGCCAGCCGGGAACCAGCAACCCGACCAACCACCACATAGGTACCCCATAGGCTCAAATGGCACATATGGGGGATAATTGCCCATTATTAGAAGACAATTGCGCACAAGGATCCAGAGGCCCATTGGTAAACTGTGCGGCCTTAGACAAAATTGACGCAGTCGCAAGCGCCTTGACGCTGAGGCATGCGCGCAGGACGAAGTGAAGAAAAAAAGAGTTGATCGACAATTGACCACGGCCTCGGCCGCGGTCAGAGTTCCTCGATGTCGTAGTCGACGATCACCGGGAGGTGGCTGGAGAAAATTTGGGATTTGTAGATCACGCCATATTCGACCTTGCGGCGGATGCTTTCGGAAACTACCTGGTAGTCGGTCCGCCAGCCGTCGCCGACACCCATTTCCCCAGATGGCCACCAGGAAAATTCGTCGGAATCCCGATTCACCTGCCGAAAGGCATCGACATAACCGATCTGGTTGAACAGCTGATTCATCCACTGCTGTTCGTGCGGCAGGAAGCCCGGTGTGCCCTGATTGTCCTGCCAGTTTTGTACGTCTTTACGGGAGTGCGCCATGCCCCAGTTGCCGCAGATCACAAAGCTGCGCCGTTTCCGAGTCACTTTGTGCAATAGCGCCTGCAGATCCTCGAAAAATTTGATCTTTNNGGCGGAAGGCGCGAGCAGGGAGCCGATACTGTAGTGCTCATAATCGACTTGCAAATAACGGCCTTCCATATCAACGCCGCTGGAAAATCCAAGGCCGTAGATCAACGCCTTGGGTTGATGGCGAGTGTAGATGGCCACGCCGTTGTAGTGCTTGATGCCGGAATCAAAAAAATACGCGAAATATCCCGGCGGGTGGAAGACCTGGTGGTCCAGCTCATATTCAAGGGCGCGCAGATCTTGCA
>DJFO01000059.1 GCA_002432555.1 Marinagarivorans sp. UBA5870 | reverse complement strand
CTGTTACGCCTATATTGCCTTCTACGGCTTGAAAGGTGCGGTGAGTCGCCACGACTAGTACCCAAAAAGGGAGCCGAGGCTCCCTTTTTTTTCGCACATTTTTTGCGTCGCCGCTTATTTGAGCTGCAGTCCGCCGCGACTGTGCAGAATTACCGCCACTGCGCAGAGCATGCGCAGATCACAGGCATTTTCCTCTATGACCATAGTCTCTAAAACGTCCAAAGGCGCGTTGCTCAGGCGGTTGGCGAGCTGGCGCAATTGTGTGAAAAGGCCGCGTCTGGCGTATCTGTGCGGCAGGCGGGAAAATATAACGGCGACTGTGTTGGAATGGTTGATCACCCCGGCGTAATCCTCCGGGTTGTCTTCATGGGTCGGGCAGACGATGCTGCTGCTCAGGTTGACCATGGGTTTGACGTCGAACAGCGGCACCTCGCTGTGATCCAGCACCGTATTGCCTTTAAATACGCCCAGCATGTTGCCCGATTCTTTGTCGAAGGCCGCGATTTTGGGAGTGCCTATACGGTTGGTCTGCTCGATGATGAAATTCTGGCTCTTGTCGGCTCCGATGAACTCGGAGATCTGGTAGAACCCCATCTGCTTGTTGAGGTGAATGGTAAAGAGTTCGGTATCTGAGGTGCGCAAGCTATAGGAGGTGACGTAGCTGCGCAAGCCGCGCATATCCTGGCTGGTCCAGTTGCTCAAAATGATGGCTTTCAAATGGTCTGCCTGGTTGTTGTCGTTGGCGGGCAAAGCTCCGCGGCCGGAATCTTCTAGTAAACCCTTAAAAAAATCCAGGAGATGAGGTCACCGCGATTTTATGAGAAGGCCGCTCGCTTGCGCAAGCGCGCCCTCTCCCCCGCTCCCCCGCTCCCCCGCTTGAAACTTCGGCAAGCCATCCCAATCTATAAGCGCCATCATCCGCCGGCGCCGTTATCCAGGCCGCAGATGCTTAAACTATTTTCTGCCGCCAGGCCTACCGGCCCGCTTTGGCGGTCTTGATCGAGCGATTCAACGAGGGGACTTCGTCCGTGGACAGCCGCGCCCGATATGCACCGGATTCAGCCGCTTTACCGGCGCCCGCAGCGGCGTTTTCCGTCCTTTCGTTATGCCCGTCTCCTTTTTTCATCGATTGTCTTTTTACGCGCTCACCGCGCGGTATTTCTTTTGCCAACAGGAGGATCCCCTCGTGATTACAGTCGAGCGTCTGAACCGCACCTACGGCAGCCTGCACGCTGTCAAAGATGTGAGCTTCACGATTTCCCAGGGCGAAGTGATTGGGCTCCTGGGTCCCAATGGTGCCGGTAAGACCACCATCATGAAAATGCTCTGCGGCTACCTTGAGCCGAGCTCCGGCCGCGCGACCGTCAATGGCACCGACGTCGCGGAGGACACGAAGTTTGCCCAGTCCTTTATCGGTTACCTGCCGGAAAACCTGCCGGTCTACCCGGAGATGACGGTGGTGGCGTATTTGGAATATGCCGCTGGCCTGCGCGGCATAGCCGCCGACCAACAGGCCGCGGAAATCCGCCGCGCGCTTGACGCGACTGACCTGCGCAGCCGCGCTTTGGACAAGATCGGCTCCCTCTCCCGCGGGTTAAAGCAACGCGTCGGCGTCGCCCAGGCGCTTTTGGGCAACCCCAAGGTGCTGGTGCTCGACGAACCGACCAACGGACTGGATCCGACTCAGACTCTGCAGATGCGCGAGCTAGTGCGCAAACTCGCCCAGACCAGTACCGTGATTATCTCGACCCACATATTGTCCGAAGTGGAAGCGGTGTGCGACCGCGTGCTCATGGTGCGCAGCGGCCAGCTGGTGTTGGACGCTCGCCTCGATGAGCTCACCGAGGCCGGCGTGGTCAACCTGCGCACTTCGCTCGCGGTGAGTGCACTGCAGCCGCTGTTGCAGGGAGTGCCCGGTATCAAAGGGTTTCAGTTTCACAACCAGGCGGGCGCTACCGAATGCAAAGTCAAACTGGTCGAGGCGGCCAGCGCAAATAGCGTCTGCGCCGCCCTCGCGAAAATTATCGTCCAAGCCGGCGGCGAACTTTATCAACTGCACCGTGAACAACGGGATCTGGAAACATTGTTTCGTGAATTGAATTCAGGGGAGGGTGTCGCTCATGCAGCCTAAAGTCAATAACGCGGTGGGCAAAATCGCCGTCAAAGAATTGGGCCAATTTTTCCGAGCGCCCATTGCCTGGTTGTTCCTCGGCGCATTTTTATTGATTTCACTTTTTGTATTTTTCTGGGTGGAAACATTTTTCGCGCGCAATATCGCCGATGTAAGACCGCTCTTTTCCTGGATGCCGCTGCTGCTCATTTTCCTTTCCGCCGCGCTCACCATGAAAATGTGGAGCGAGGAGCGCCGCAGCGGGACCCTGGAACACGTACTTACTCAGCCGGTGCCGCTCTGGCAATTTGCCGTGGGTAAATTTCTCGCCTGCTGGGCGTTGCTCGCGCTCGCCCTGCTGCTCACCCTGCCGTTGCCACTCACGGTTTCCCTGCTCGGCGATCTCGACTGGGGTCCCGTGTGGTCCGGCTACCTGGCGGCGCTCTTGCTCGGCGGTGCCTATATCAGCATGGGGCTGTTTATTTCCGCGCGCTGCGATAACCAAATCGTCAGCCTCATTTTGAGCGTGGCGCTTGCCGGAGTATTTTATCTTCTGGGTTCCGGTGTCATTACCAGCCTGTTCGATAATCGGGGCGCGGAGTTACTGCGCGGGCTCGGCACAGGTTCGCGGTTTGAATCCATCACCCGCGGCGTGCTCGACCTGCGCGACGTGGTNNNGGCGCGTCGGCACCCTGCTGATAGTGGCCAATATGTTGGTGGCGAATTTTTGGCTCGGCCAAATTCCAGCCCTGCGCTGGGATACCACGCACGGCAATCTTTATTCGATCTCGCCTGCGACCACGGGTTATCTCGCCCAGTTGCAGGAGCCCATGTTGATCCGCGGTTACTTCACGCAGAAAACGCATCCGCTGCTCGCTCCGCTGGTGCCGCAGTTGCAGGATCTTCTGCGCGAATACGAAGTGGCCGGCAAGGGCCGCGTCAAAGTCGAAATCATCGATCCCACCGAGAGCCCCGAGCTGGAAGACGAAGCCAACAATCGCTACAACATCAAACCGACACCGTTCCGCGTCAACGACCGTCATCAGGCGGCGGTGGTCAATTCTTATTTCGATGTGTTGATCCAGTACGGCGACGAACATCAGGTGCTCGGTTTTAACGATCTGATCGAAGTGAAGGTGCGCGGCGAAGGTGACATGGACGTGCAATTGCGCAATCCCGAATACGACATCACGCGTTCCATTAAAAAAGCGCTCTACGCCTATCAATCCGGCGGCGATGTGTTTGCGACTGTGCAAAAGCCGGTGGAGCTGACCGCGTACATTTCGGCGGATGCCAAATTGCCGCAGGAACTGGTGGAGCTGCGCAAAACGATAGAGGCGGAAGTTGCGACCCTCAAACAGCAGTCCGGCGGAAAGTTCACGGCGCGCTTTGTCGACCCGGAAGCCGATGGTGGCGCGGAAGCCAAACGCATTGAAAATGAGTACGGCTTCGCCCCTATGGCGGCCGGCCTGCTCAACCCGCAGAGGTTTTATTTCTACGCAACCCTCGGGCAGGGTGGCCAGCTGATTCAACTCCCGCTGGGCGATTTCAGTGCGGCGAATTTCAAGGACAGCCTGCAGGCGGGCATCAAACGTTTTGCCCAGGGTTTCACCCGCACGGTCGCCGTGGTGGCACCGGTGCAGATGGACCCGCATATGGCAATGCAAATGGGCCAGATGACACCGCGCAAACCGCAGTTCGCCGCGCTCAAACAAATGCTGGGCGAAGACTTGAATGTGATCGATGAAGACCTCACCGACGGTCGAGTGGACAGCAGCGCCGATTTACTGCTGCTCGCGGCGCCGGAGCTAGCGGACGATCGGCAGCGGTTCGCGGTCGATCAGTTTCTGATGCGCGGCGGCACCGTGTTGGTCGCCACCTCGCCTTTTTCCGCCAAAATCTCTCGCACCGAGCTCAACCTGGATACCTATTCCAGCGGGCTGGACGAATGGCTGGCGGCCATGGGCGTGACCATCGATAAACAGGTGGTGATGGACCCGCAAAACAGCGCGTTCCCGGTGCCGACGGTGCGCGAGGTCGGCGGTTTGCGCTTCCAAGAGATGCATATGGTCGACTACCCATTTTTTATCGACGTGCGCGGGGCGGGCTTGAATGCCGACGCGGTAGTGACGGCGGACTTGCCGCAGGTGACCGTGCCCTGGGCTTCGCCGATCAAATTGGATGAAACGAAAACCAAGTCCCTGTCGGTCACGCCGCTGCTACACAGCTCCGACCGCGCATGGCTCGGCGATGGCACGGGCGTCATGCCAAGCAGCGAACAACTGCAGCGCGGCTATGCCCCGACCGGCCAACAACAGCGCCATTTGTTGGCGGTTGCCCTGCAAGGTAAATTCACCTCGCTCTTCGCCGGCAAAGATTCACCGCTCTTGACGGCCGATCAGCCGGCGGATCAACCGGCCGCGCAAGACGGTGCCGGCGAGAAACCGGCGATCAACGAAGTCCTCGCCCATTCCGCGGAATCCGCACGCCTGATCCTATTCGCCTCCAACGATATGTTTGGCGACGAAATTGTCGGCATGCTCGGTTCGATTTCCGGCGGGGCCTATCTCAACAGCTTGCAGCTCGCCGTCAACGCGGTGGACTGGTCGCTGGAAGATCAGGGTCTGCTCGGCATACGCGCCCGCGGGCATTTCAACCGCACCCTTGTCCCGATGGAAACCGGCGCCCAGGAATTCTGGGAATATCTCAATTACGGCCTAGCGCTTTTGGGCCTGCTGGTTCTCTGGCTGGCGCTGCACTCCATCAACCGAGCGCGCGATGCGCGCTACCGCCAATGGCTGGCCGCATAATTAAGGAGGCACTATGAATTCTTCCAAAATCCAACGCTCCGCAAAAAAAATTCCCTGGCTTGCCGGTATTTTTGCCGTGCAGCTCGTGTTAGCCGTGGTCCTTTTTAATGTCGACGGTGAAGATTCAACCACTGCCAACGCGCCGCTGCTCGCGGTAGACACTGCGCAGGTCGACAAACTCGAAATCACCAGTGGCGAGGAATCTTTACAACTGCTGAAAAAAGATAATCAATGGCAGCTGGGCGACGGCCTGCCGGCGGCGCAAAACAAGGTCGGCGATCTGCTGAAGGAACTCGGCGGCCTGCGCGGCGATTGGCCGGTGGCCACCACCGCGGATGCGGCCAAACGTTTTGAAGTGAGCGATGAAAAATTTAAGCGCAAAATTCGCCTGCTGAGTGGCGATAAGGAATTGGTCGTGCTCTACATGGGCACCTCGCCCAGCTTTAAGCAGGCGCACCTGCGCAAGGGCGGCAGCGATGCGATATACGCGGCGCGAATCGATGAGTTCGCTCTCGGCACCAATCGCGACTCCTGGCTGGATCCGGGTTTGATGCGTCCGCAGGGAGATATTCTCGCCCTGCAGATCGGCGAGCACAAAGTCGCGAAAGCCGATGGTAAGTGGCCGTCGGAAAACAACGCCCCGGCGACGGGGGCGGAGGCTCCCGCAAACCCAACCGCGCCGGCCGCCGCCGCGCCCGCGGCGGAGACCGCCAAACCGGCCTCTCCGGGCCCGACCGGCTTTGACAGTGCAGCCTTCGCCAAAGCCCTGGCGGATGTGAGCGTGCTCGGTGTCGCCCCGAATCAAGCGGATTTCGATGCGCCCACCGCGGCGGCGGGTGCTGGCGACGGAAAATTATCGAAACTGGAGTGGAGCGTCACCACCAGCTCCGGTAATTATCAATACCAATTGCTCAGCAAGGATGACCAGTACTTCATCCGTCGCAACGACAACGAGCACAGCTTTCGAATTTCCAAATTGCAGTACGACGCGCTCGCCAAAATCCAGGAGCTGCAACAGTCGGCGGTCAACAGCTGATTGCGAGCGGACCGGCAAACAGCCGCGGCGTAGGCCGCGGCTGTTCCGTTGCGGTGCGGGAACTTCTCCCGCTCGCGTGTATCTGTGATGGCAGTAAATTGAAAAAGCATTGCCCATCCCCCATTCTTTCGTTCCCCGGATTTTTTGAGGAAAGCCCGATGAAGCTGTCACACGTCCTGACCCTGACTGCCAGTCTGTTGCTGGCGCCGCCGACGTTCGCCGCCCTGCCGACAGCGGACGCGGACGGCACACCCCTGCCGTCTTTGGCGCCGATGCTTAAGAAGGTGAATCCCGCGGTGGTGAATATCGCTACCTATACCAAGCGGGAGGTCAACAATCCCCTCTTAAATGATCCGTTTTTCCGCCATTTCTTCGACGTTCCGGAACATCAGCAGGCGCCGCAGCAACGTCAGCGCAGCGCGGGATCGGTCGTGATCGTCGATGCAGCCAAAGGCACGGTGATCACCAATCACCATGTGATCAACGGGGCAGACGACATCCAGGTAATCCTGAATGACGGCCGCAGTTTTGCAGCCGAACTGGTGGGTTCGGACCCGGAAGTGGATATAGCCGTATTAAAAATTCAGGGCAATAATCTGGCGCAACTCGCCATCAGTAACTCCGACCATCTGCAGGTCGGCGATTATGTGGTCGCCATAGGCAATCCGTTTGGCCTCGGCCAAACGGTGACCACCGGTATCGTCAGCGCCTTGGGACGCACCGGACTCGGCATTGAAGGTTATGAGGATTTTATTCAGACCGATGCGTCGATCAACCCCGGCAATTCCGGTGGCGCGCTGGTCAATCTGCGCGGTGAGCTTGTTGGCGTCAACACGGCGATTCTCGCTCCGGCCGGCGGCAATGTGGGCATAGGTTTCGCTATTCCAATCAATATGGCTCGCGCGAGCATCGAGCAGATTCTTGAGCACGGCGAAGTTAAACGCGGTCAGATCGGCGTCAGTATTCAAGACGTCACGCCGGAACTGCAGGAGGCGTTTGATTTACAAAATGGTCAGCTTGGTGTGCTCATCACCGGGGTGGCGGAAAAATCCGAGGCCGAGAAAGCCGGCCTGAAACCCGGCGACGTCATAGTCGCGGTGGATGGTCGGCCGACTCTTTCCGCCGGCGCCCTGCGCAATGCCATAGGTGTGCGCAAAATTGGCGAGACGGTGAAGTTGACTTATATTCGCGACGGCAAGGAAAAAACCGCCCGTTGCAAAGTCGGTGATCCCAGCTCGGGTTTCGCGGCTGTAGGCAAATCCCATCCGCTGCTCGAAGGCGCGCAATTCGAAAATCATCCGGAAGGTGACGGCGTGGTGGTCAGCCGCATATTGCCGCGCTCCCCCGCCGCGAGCAGCGGTTTGCAACCCGGCGACATGATCATAGGTGCGAACCGCATGCGGGTCGGCAATTTGGAAGATTTCAACAGGGCGATTGGTCGCGGTGGCGATTCGATTTTGCTGCACGTGCAGCGCGACCGCGGCAGTTTTTATCTGGTGATCCGTTAAACGATTCGGGCGAAATCTGTAGCGCGACTGCGGCCTCGACCGCACTAAGCCGCTCCTTGAGGGCGGCTTTTTTTTGCCTGCGGGTTTGGTCGTGCGGGGGTTGTATCCGCGCGGGTCTTTTTACCCCACGGGCAAATTGTCTCCACAGGTTGATTGTCTCCACGGGTGAATTGTCTCCACGGGTGAACTGTCGCCGAGGGTTTATTGTCTCCGTAGGTTAATTGTCTTCGCGGGTGTTGTCTCCGCGGTGTTGTCTTGGCTGGTGATAATTCGGCGGAATAATATTGGCTGGGTTGAATCCTGCGAAGAACAGCCCTTGGGGGGGATATCGAACTATTGCGCGGCCAATTGTTTGCGCATTAACAGCGAAGAGCGCGGACACAGCGCGGCAAATTCCGGCGTGTGTGCGATCGCGACGGGCGCACTGCCGCGCGGCACCGCCTCGTAGCCAAAAGTTTCAAAGAATTCCTGAGCGGATGACGTCAACAAGTAGAGCTCGCGCAGCCCCATCTGCTGCGCCATGGCTTCCGCGTGCCGCACCAGCTGGGTTCCAAGACCGCGATTGCGGTACTCGGGGCTCACCGCCAGAGAGCGCAAAAGGCCGAAGGGCGTGCGCGGCTCAAGTCCCACCAGGGCGACGATCGTTTGGTCCGCGGCGAAACCCCAGAAGTGCCGCAGGTGTTCCTGTGTGAGATCCGCGGTCGGCAAATTGGTCGCGTTGAGCAGATTCAGGACATCGGTTTTACTCGGCTGGTGGAGTAGGTGCATATAAGTCTCCGATTTTCCTGCGTGGATGGGTCGACACTTGTGCACCTTAAATGCGGCCGTGTCAAGTTTTTGCGGCGCATAAGCACCGGCGCGCCGTCTCGGCGCACCGGACGGATTATTTTTCGACAGGCGATCCTGCGGCAGGCGTTCCTGCGGCAGGCGTTCCTGTGGCAGGCACTCCTGCGGTAGGCACTTCCCATACATTTGAAAACTTTGAGATTTAAGAGAAGAGCAACATGGCCACGGTTATACGGCAAGAAGACATTATCGCGAGCGTCGCAGATGCGCTGCAGTTTATTTCCTATTACCACCCGAAGGATTTTATTGACGCGGTTTACCAGGCGTATCAGAAAGAAGCTAATCCAGCGGCCAAGGATGCCATGGCCCAGATCCTGATTAACTCGCGCATGTGCGCCGAAGGTCAGCGGCCCATTTGCCAGGACACCGGTATAGTCACCGCGTTTGTTCAGGTGGGAATGGACGTGCGGATCGAGGGAACCATGGCCCTCGAAGATATGATCAATGAGGGCGTGCGCCGCGCCTACACCCATCCGGACAATGTGCTGCGGGCGTCGATCCTGTCCGATCCCGACGGCGCGCGAAAAAATACCGGCGACAATACCCCCGCTGTGATCCACTACAAAATTGTGCCGGGTAATACCATCGATGTGCACGTGGCGGCTAAGGGGGGCGGTTCCGAAGCCAAATCCAAATTCGCCATGCTCAACCCGTCCGACTCTGTGGTCGACTGGGTCTTGAACGTGGTGCCCCAGATGGGCGCCGGCTGGTGCCCACCCGGCATGTTGGGGATCGGCATAGGCGGCACCGCCGAAAAAGCCATGCTCTTGGCCAAAGAGGCGCTGCTCGATCCCATCGACATCCAGGAACTGCGCGAGCGCGGAGCCACCACTCGTGCCGAGGTTCTGCGCCTCGAGCTCTTCGACAAGGTCAATGCGCTGGGAATCGGCGCCCAGGGCCTCGGTGGTCTAACGACGGTGCTCGATGTGAAAATCAAAGATTTTCCCACACACGCCGCCAACAAGGCGGTGGCCGTCATTCCCAACTGCGCCGCCACCCGCCACGCGCATTTCA
>DJFO01000368.1 GCA_002432555.1 Marinagarivorans sp. UBA5870 | reverse complement strand
CTGCCGCCCTATGTGGTGTTGTACAACAGCCCGTCCGAGCCGCGCGCCGGGTCCGCCAACTGGAATGCCGGCTTCCTGCCGGCCGTTTACCAGGGCACCGCTTTCCGTCCGGGCGAGTCCCCAATCTATTATCTGGAGCGACCCGAACTGCGCACCGCCGAACAGCAGCGCAAGGCGCTCGACCTGCTGAAGCATCTCAACCATATGGGCAGCCAGCGCCACCCGTCCGACACAGAGCTCAAGGCCCGCCTGCGCTCCTACGATCTCGCCGACCGAATGCAGGTCACGGCACCCGAGGCGGTCGACTTGGCAAAAGAGTCCGCTGCGACCAAGGAACTCTACGGCATCAACGATCCGATCAGCGGCAGCTACGGCACCATACTGCTGCGCGCGCGCCGACTGGTTGAGCGCGGCGTGCGTTTTATCCAGGTGGTGAGCGGCGCGCCGGAAGGTGAAACCGAAATTGTCAGCTGGGACGCCCACGACGAACTGGAGAAGAACCACGGCCTAATGGCGAAGATGGTGGACAAGCCCATCGCCGGCCTGCTGCACGACCTAAAAACCCTCGGCCTGCTGGATTCGACCTTGGTGGTGTGGACGTCCGAATTTGGTCGCACCTCCTGGGGCGAAAGCGGTACCGGTCGCGACCACAACCCCTGGGGTTATACCCAGTGGCTGGCGGGCGGTGGCCTGAAAGCCGGTTTCACCTACGGCGGCACGGACGAAATCGGCCTGCAAGTCGCCGACAAGAGCACCGCGGTCGACACTTACGACCTGCATGCCACCGTGTTGCATTTGCTCGGCCTCAACCACTTGAAAACCACCTTCATCAACAACGGCCGCTCCGAGCGACCGACGGTGGTGTACGGCAAGGTGATCAAGGACATTCTGGCCTGACGACCCGGCGCCCGGTCATCCGGGCCCCATTGAACCTAAGATAAACGCTTGTTAAGGCAAGCCCCGCCGGTAAACGCCGGCCGCTGACCGACTCTCTCTTGAGCGGAGCGCACATGCTGGTGCTTTGCAGGCCATGGTGTTTGCGCCTTCCGCTTTTTTTTCGGATGAGATTTATGAATATGTTGTTCGCGCCGCTCGCCCTTGCGGCCGTTTTTTTCACCGGCGCCGCCGCCGCGGCCGGCGTTGATATGGACCTGATGCAGACCATCGAGGACACCAACGACAGCCTGGCCTCCAATATCGCCCTGGAAAACGCCGAGGCGTCGCTGACGGACGCCCGCCAACTGGCGGAGCTGTTCGTGGTGGTGGAAGACCATTACGTGAAGCAGCCGGACGCGGCCGATGCCGTAACCATCTCCCGCGACAGTCGCGCCCTGACCGAGACGATCCTCACCGCGCTGGGCAAAGCGGATTTCGAGACCGCCGCCAATTCGGCCACCGACCTCTCGCGCGCCTGCCGCGCCTGCCACACCTTTTACCGGGAAGATTGATGCACCTGTTGCCAACGACCCGCCAGCCCGCCAGCTGCCGGGCCGACATTCGCTGCGCGCGAGATGCGGTCTCGCCCGGCAGCGCCCGGGTTTATAACATCGGCTCCCGAACGGTCTTGCGCCGCGTGGTGCTCGTCGTTCTCTGCATCTGCCTAGTATTGCCATTGGTTGGGCGGAGCGGGGAAACGGCGTCTATAACGGTGGACTCAAAGGCCGGCGCGCGCAAGGCCGACGATGAGCGCTGTCGGGAATGCCATGGCGAGCACGGCGATGTAGGGCCAGAGAACGAAGCTGCCAAAATTCCGCGGCTTGCCGGCCAGCACCCGCAGTATTTGCTAAAGCAATTGCAGGACTTCGCCAGCGGCGCCCGCAAGCACGATTTTATGGAACGTGTGGCGGCAGACTTAAATCCGCAGGACGCCGCGGATATTATTGCCTACTATACCGGCCAGCCTGCGCCACCGCCCGCCGCCCGGCCGGGCGCCGGTCAGGGGGCGGAACACGCCGCGGCGCGTCGGTTGTACGCCGAAGGCGACCCCACTCGCGCGCTGGCGGCTTGCGCGAGTTGTCACGGGGGCGACGGTCGCACCTCGATCGCGCAACCCGGCGTGGCGGCCGAATTGATCCCGACGCTCGGCGGCCAGGATTTTTATTATGTGGAAGAACAGCTGTTGAATTGGCGCAGCGGCGCGCGTGGCAACAGCCCGTTAGGGATAATGAGTCGCGCGGTCCGCGGTCTGACCGACGCGGAAATAGTGGCGCTGGCAAAATTTCTCGAAGCTCTTTAATTCTCAGGGCTCTTTGATTCTCGGAGCTCCGTAAATCTCGGAGCTCTGTAAATCTCGGAGCTCTTTAAGTCTCGGAGCTCTTTGATTCTCGGAGCTCTTTGGTTCTCGGAGCTCTTGAATTAACGTAGCTTTTTGATTCTCGGAGCTCTTTAATTTTCGGAGCTGTGTAAATCTCGAGCTGCCGGCGCCGACAAAAATACACCCTCTGGAGGAAGATTGATGAAACGTTTATGGCTGACTGGAATTCTGAGTGGACTNNTGAAGGAGGGCGATCTGGCGCCCGATTTCAAAATCCCCGCCTCCCTCGCCGGTAAGGAGTTTAATTTTTCGTTGCAGGAAAAACTGCAGAAGGGGCCGGTGGTGGTTTATTTCTATCCCTCCGCCTACACCCGCGGCTGCAATATGCAGGCGCACGAATTTTCCGTGCACAGCGAGAAATTTCAGACCGCGGGCGCCAGCATCGTTGGTGTTTCCCTCGACAGCATCGCCCGCCTCAACGAATATTCCGCCGACCCGGAATTCTGCGCCGGCAAATTCCCCGTTGCCTCAGATGCGGGCGGTCAGGTGGCCAAGGCCTTTGAAATCAGCGTACGGCAAGCCGAGGCCGGCAAAGTCGACACCCGTGGTGCCACCATCGACCACGGTTTTGCCGAACGCACCACCTTCGTGGTGACGCCCGACGGCAAAATCGCCGCAACCATTGGCGGCCTGGCGCCCAAGGAAAATGTGCTTAAGGCGCTGGAGGTGGTGGAGAAATTAGGAGGGAAAAAGGGGATTTAGTCGGTATACACCTCCCTCTGGCAAGGAGGAGGTCGGGAGGCGGTCCTAAATGTTCCGCGCCACTGTAATAAACGACCGCAACTCCTCCACTCTCACCAGCCTGCCGTGCAGCGGTGCTATGTTTCCACATCCAGCTTCAATCGCTGACTATTCTCATAGAGATTGCGCGCAAAGGGTTTGATAGTTGTGGGAGCCGGCGAATTGGGCGGGAGTGGGGTGAAAGCGTCCGCTTCGATCAGGATTTTCTCCTTGGGCAGATACACCAGCGCAAAGGCGTCTCCACCACCACTGTATGATCTTTTTGATCAATGGCCACGCTGTGATGCGAACCACCCTGCAAATAATGCACGCCTGGGGCAATCTCTGTAGTGGTCACCGCAATGGCCGGATTGGGATTTGCGCTGATTTCCGCAGGCACGGCCAGTTCGACGGTAGAATTTATTTCTACTCTTTCCACTTTTGAATCCAGCACGTGCGCGCCGCCCCGGGTTTTCAGAATGCGGCGGGAAACCAGGTGCCGTTGAATTCCCGATAATCTTGGCAGCTCAACTCAAAGTGGGTATCGCCGAGCTATTCCCAATCGATAAAAATGCCCAGATCCAGGGCAAAAAAACTTCCTCGTACAACAAGGGAGCTTGGCTCCTTTGCCATTATTAATGAAGTCTTGCGCCCGCGGCTGTTCGAAGGACTGGGCCTCGCGCGGGGTCACCACCGATACCTCGCGGGTGGTAAACGGCCCCACTGCAGGAATATTTAGCCCTGCCGGTCGAAGTTCTGAACGCCCTGCGCGGTTGTACGCGCAGGGGGGCAGCATTTACTTCGGGAAAGGGTGTCATTTCCGGGGCGGCCGAGTGGCCGGGTTTGTGCCTGGCGGAACGTAGGGTCGATGGACGCGCACCGTTTCTATTGTTTTGTTTCTTATCGCCTCGTTCAGCTGGCGCTGGGTGAACTCGGTTACGCGTGGCTCCACGGCTGGCGGTTCTAAATTCTGACTCAACAGTTCTCGCCGGGTGATCGGCCATCGATCGCCAATGATCTGAATTTTCGCGTCTGGATTTAATGGAAGCGGATTAAACACTTGTACATCGCCTTGAGAAGGCAGCGCGACTTGAGACCTAGGATGGGTGTGCGCGGATTGGGTAATTTGTTGCAAGTCTGCGGTTGTGGTGCCAGGTGGAACTATGGGTACACTCGTTCTGGTTCCTCTGCCCCTGAAGCGAGGTCTATCATTGAATTGAGTTTCTGAAAGTTCTCGTCGATCGCGAAGGCTATTTCTGAACAGTCTTGCTTCCTCCTCGGTTGGTTTCCGAGTGATTTGTCCGGGAATACGCATAAATTCCAGAGTCTCGCCTCTTTCTCCAAGTATAGTAGTCCTTCCGTCGCTGAGCAGCGGTTGCCTCGCGTCTCTCAAATATGGATCCAGTGCTGCTTCAATTTTGGCCCTGTCCATATCGTTCTGCAGGACCCTGGCTCGATAAAGATAGTCGGCCCTGACCGGATCAAACTCCACCTCTTCGCGTTGACTGGTGGACATTTTCATTCCCGGCGGCGGTGTTGCTCCGAAGCTCATCCGCAACTCCAGTTCTTTTTCTGAAACAAGTTCGCGTTTTCCTTGATACTCTAACTGCACGTACCCCTCCGGTATCATAGTGTCTCCCGGGGATCCTTGAACAAAACATCCGCTCGCTGCACATGGATCGAATTCGGGTTCTACAACCCAAGGTGACGGCTTCACGGAGAACTCGCTTTTGTTATTGCTGACCTGGAAGTCTGCCACCACTTGTCGCGCATTGGCCGGATCTATACCGAGAGCCACAGACGCCTGGTCAAAGATCTCCGAGTCCCCTCGGTTGTACGCATCCCATAAATCAACGACCAGCTGTCTCTGAGCTTCTTCCGAAATAAGCGTCTTGGAAACAGGAGAATCCGTAATCGTCGCTCCGACTTCGCTGGTGTCGGTGCTTCGCTCAGCGAGCACGTCCGGATGCAGGCCGGTAATTGGATCTGCTTCGAAACGGATTTCCGGGGCTGTGGCCAGCTCCCATTTTTCATAAGCGTGCTGGTGCATTTGCCGGGCAAAATCATCGATCGGCGCGTCGGAATTGGCTGGTACCGTCACAAAGTACTCGCCTGGCTCGATCAAAGTGTTGTAGAGGTCTTTGTCGGGATTCGCCGTTTGAGTCCGCTGCATCAACAGCGCCGTTTTGGTATCCCGCTGCGGATCACCCGCGTATTGCGCGGCGGCCCATTCCCAGTAGGTCAGCGATTTCGCATCTTCCGGGTGGACGTACACCGCGGGTGCGACTTCGGTTTCCAGCGCCAGTTGGACTCCGCCGTCGCCGAACAGCAGGGGATCCAACTCCAGCGTCAGGGGTGACACCAGATCCGGCATTTGCGGCTGATAACCGTAGGGATCGTCTTCGACCACGGCCAGTTGCTCTTCCACATTTTCATACTCACTGGTAGCAGTTCCCGCGGCTTGCTCTTGTGACGGGGCGACTCGCGCATCCTCCGCGGACTCCCGCAGGTCGGCGCGTTCGGAGGATTGTTCCTCCGGTTTAGCGTAGTTGTCGGTCTCATCGTCGGATGTCGAGCCACTGAAGAGTCCCTTGATAAAACCCGCGCCTTCGATCGCCAAGGTGGTCCCCACGAACTGGCCAACTTCCTGCCCAACCGAGTTGATCAAAAAATCCTGGCCGTCCTGAGCTTCGTCACCTTTATTTTCCAACAGCGCTATGGCTCCCGCCACCAGAGCGTTCGCGGCGAGGTGCCCGGCGGTTTGCGCCAAACGCAATTTTAAGGCGCTCTCGCTACCTACCCATTTTTCCAGTGGAGAATTGACGGCGGTGACCAGCGTACCCGCCACCGCGCCACTGACCCCGGCCAACCAGTCGAAATCCTTCAGGTTCTCGCCTTCGGCGGCGTGCCGGATGGCCGACTCCGCCAATTCCGCCCAGGGCGTTGCGTAGTCGACGACGGTGCGAATGGTTTGAATCTCGTTGGCGGACAAGCCGGAAGCCGGAATGCCAGCGTTGGCGGCATTTGCTCCAGCATTTGCTCCGGCATTGGTGCCCTGGGCGACTGTGTTTTGCAATTCCGCCCCTTCGACATAGCCCCCTACAGCGGNNAAGGCCGTGAGCTTGGCAAGGCGTGTCGCTTCCGCTTCGCCCAGCAGCGCGCCATAGGACGCGGCGGCCGCCACGCCGACCCAGGAGGTAATTTTGAAGTCGCCGTGCCCGTCGCCATCCGTATCCGTTCCCATCTGTTTCAAAACCGCGGCGCCCACCCTCAAACCGGTGATGGCGTATTTGGCCCAAACTGCCATTTGTACTGCGTTCTTGGCCAACTCCACGCCTTTAGCGGCTCCGCCCGCGATACCACCCAGAGCGCCCGCGGCGCCGGATAACCAAAAACTTTCCACATTGAACCCGCCTTGTTGCAGTTTGGCTTCGATCAATATCACTTGCGACAGAGCATCGGCTGCCAAGCCTATGGCGAACCCCGCCGCTGCCGCCAATGCTAGACCGCCCAGGGTCGCCGCCAGGGTTGCGGTACCTACAGCCGCAACGATTGCGCCACCAACGCCGAAGGTCACTATGGCTGCCACCACCGCGATGACCACTACCGCAATAATGGCCAACACTGTTACGCAGCCGTTGCGTTTGGGCGGCGGAGGGCTTTTCAAATTCGGCAGCGTCGAACCGACGATTTTGCCCTCGCTGTAAACCGCGTGCGTGTCCGCCGTGAGTCGTCCTGTCTCTATATGGTTGGGAACCGAAAGACGCGCACCTTCTTGCAGCGCTTGCGCGGCATCGAGGCCGTTGGCGTCCGCCAGCACAAACCACAGACTCGGGTTGCCAAACAGGCTCGCGGCGATCGATTGCAAAGTATCGCCCGCGCGCACGGAATAGCCGCGGATGCTGGTACCGGGAAAGTCACTGCCCAAGTTTTTCACGAGGTTGTAACGACCGGTATCGAGCTCAAGACTGAAATTGCCGTCCTTATCGATTCCGCGTTCACCAACGGGATGGCCATCGGCGTAGAGAAATTCGGTGAGTGTCTCTTCTTCGTCCTTTTTCCCCTGCTCGTGGCGGCGGTAGAGAATTTGCCCCTCGTTGTTGTGGAAAAATTCCAGCACTTCCGGCCCGTCGACGTTGTCCCCATCACCCGCGCCCTTATTGACGCCGATGATACTGTCGTTGACGTTATATTGCGTATCACTGGTGCCGTTCGCCTTGCCGTAGGCGGTGACCTTTTTTTCGCGCCCGTCGGCGTAGTACTCATAGTCGAAAACAAAGTTATTTTTGCCGTCGTCGAGAGTTGATTGCTTCGTGCGGCCGGATTTGTCCAGGGTAAAACCCGTTGTCTGACCCGTTGGTTTCCCGTCATCGCCGATACTTTCACTGACGGTATTGACGACTCGATTGCTGGCATCGTGCGTGGTGACTGTTTTTTCCACCACGGTATCCTTCGTATCATTTCTGACCTCGTAAGACGTCACATTGCCCGCGTTGTCGTATTCCCATCGGGCGATGTAGGTCTCACCTCCGCTGATCCAGGTCGCGCTCTCGATTTTCCCTGAAGGATAATAGGTGTAGTCATGTTGAATGACAGTTGTATCGTCAATATCGTCGTCGGCGTATCCCGCGGAATCCGGTTCGATGATATAGGCGGCCGATTCCCGTCTGCCGGCGGCATCGTAATCAAAGAACTTCCACCGCGAGCCGCCTCGCAAAACTTCTTCCACTTGATTGTTGGCATCGTAAATATAGTGATGGTCCACGTAGCGACTCGCGCTGTCACCCGGCTCGGTATCCTCCGCCGGTAACCATCCGATATCCGTATAGGCGTTCAGAAGGTTTCCCGCCTTGTCCCAGTCGTAGTTCATATGGGTATCGGTGAAGGATTCATCCCACCGCGTCATTTGCCCGGCGGCATCGTAGGTATAAGTAATATTGCGCTCGTGCAGATTGTCCGGCGTGCTGGTGACTTCGGTTTTCTTGCGGCCCGCGAGGTCGTAGGTGTAGGTCGTGGCAACACCGGTAACCAGGTCATCGATTTTTAACAGCCTGCCCAGGCTGTCATAATGTCTTGTGATATTTTTTCCTTCGCTGGACGTCTCCCCAATGACACGCCCCCACCGGTCGTAAGAGTAGTCGGTCGTTCGGCCGCCTTCGTCGATCGCCTGCTTCAATTGGCTGAACGCGCCGTAGACGCTCTGCCGAACCCGACCCATTGCGTCTGTCTCTGCCACCACATTGCCAAACGCATCGTATTGTTTGCTCGTCGTGATTTTGGAATCCGCATCGCCTTTGGCCGCAAAGCCGGTCTCCGTTTCCGGCTGTCCCATCGCGTTCCAGGCCTGTTCAAAACGATTGTCGTTGCCATCGAGGAACAACGTCCTGTTATCGCGGCCATCGTATTCGTAGGTGGCGGTACGGATGTCGTTGAATTTCTGTTCGACTTCATTTCCGTGGTGGTCATATTTAAATTCGCGCACCTGATCGAGGGCATCTGTTTCCGTCAATTTTCTGTTGAATGCGTCGTAGATGGAGGATTTGATATCGCTCTCGCCGTTTACCTCGAATTCCAAATTACCAAGGTTGTCATTCTGTTTGATGGTGAGATTGCCCAAGCCGTCCACGTGGGCTGATTCCTTGCCCACCCGGTCGTACCACCAGTAGTTGGCCTCGACATATCCACCGTTAGGATCAACGCCTTTGAGTTCCTCGATAAGGTTGCCCAGCAAATCGTACTTGCGCACCGTGACCGTTTCCGACACGGGGTCCCAACCGGTCGTCACCGTTTCGCGGATTTTATTGTCGAACGCGTCGTACTCGTAGAGGGTTGACGACCCCCGTTCGATCACCTCGTTACCGTTTGCATCCAGGTGAACGCGCGGAGTGTATTCTTCAACGAGACGATTTTTGGCGTCGTAGACGCGAAAGCTTTCGATGGATTGGCTGCGATCGACGACTATTTCGCCGGCGGAATAGCTGGCGATGCCGTAATCGAGCGTGCGCACTATATTGCCGTTCGCGTCCAGGTCGAATTCGCGCCAGTTTCCGGTCTGTTCGTTAGTGGCAATACGTTGGTTCAACGCGTTGTACTTATTGACGGTGAAATATCCGGAGACGGTTCCATCCGGGTTGCGGCTGTCCTCGTCCGTTGTGCTCTCGTCAATCGCCAGCTCGCCGCCGTCGCTTGTGCCCGGCACAGCATGCTCCCCCACGAACCAGCCCGGGTCCATACTGGAGGAGATACCTCCGGCCGCATTCGCTTTGATCTTCCCGTCATATTCCGCGGCGGCGAGATCTATGGATTTCGCACTGAATGTTGTCGAGGTTTGGTCGCGATCGAAACGGAAGAGATCCACCACGACTTCCTGTCCCGCGGCGGTGAAGTAATAGATTTTGTAATCGTAATTATTGCTCCCGTGGTCGGCCAAATCGAGCAAAAAGAGGGTTTCATCCGTATCGTCGGCAGCAAAAGTGCCGAGATCGGTGTAGGTTGAGGTAGTGCCGGCGTCTTTGTAGGCGATATTCAGGGGACCTGATATCCGCTGCTGTTCCGCGCTGACGAAGTTGACGCTGACTACGAAACCCTCATCGTCGGTATTCAGCTCGGTTGTGTGGTTGTTGGCGAAGGAGGACCCGTAGAGGATCGAATATTCGCCCGTGTCACCGGCGGCCAAGCCGTCGGCGTCGATCGACAAAGTCGCGAAGTTGCTAGTAACCGATGCGCCCACGCGGTCGCCGTTGATAAATACCTGCGCGTCTGGCGCGTTTGACGCAGGGGAGACCGCTAATCGGTTCCTGCTGAGGTCCAACGTTGTGCTTGGATCCAGGGTCACGTCAAATTCGTCGAGGACCAATACACCTGCGTCCGTGATACCCACAATTCGGATGTTGTAATCGCCGGCTTCAAGCGTTTCGCTGCCGCCAATCTCGTAATTCACGGTTTGGGTGTTGCCATTGGGTACGACTTCCGGACTGAGTGTTGCCGAAATACCCTCGCCGGAATAACTGACGACGACGGCGCGCAACCCGGCCTCGGAATAAATTTGGGACGACCCCGCAAGACTGTATGTCGTCTGGCCGTTATCGACGTGGGTTTCTTCAATCAAATCGGTTGTCACACTGGCCCGCAGGCCCTGCGCGGCAAAAGTGGACTCGGCACTGCTGTAACTCTGGCCGGCGGCATCCTCCCACTCGATGCTATATTCCAGAGATCCGGGCGATGAGCCGGCGTCGATCGTAGCCCTGTAGCTGCCACCACCAATCGAAGTTAAGGAAACGCTCGATCCCGCGCCATAGTGCAGTGTGGGAGCCGTTACGCCGCCTTCGAAAGCAACCGTCACCGACAGCTGGTCAACGGCGGGTTGAGTCACCTCGACCTGCGTGAGGCGCGGCGGTATGACCAGACTGTATTCCCGCGTCCACGCCAATCCGCCGGAGGGACTTTGGGATACGACACGGAAATACAAACTGGTACCGGCGGCAAAGCCGGAGGTGTTGATATCGACAGAACTTTCTGGCTGCGATTGATTCCCGAGGAAGCCGGAACTGTGGGTGTACCCGAGATTGGCCATGCTCAAATTCGCATCGACCATTTCACCTTCGCTACTGGTGCTATAAACGACGTAGGATTGCACGCCGAGCGGTTCGGGTTGACTCCAGCTCAATGCCACACCGTCTGCACTGAGTGTCGCTTCCGCCATTGTCGCTTGTGACGGCGCACCGCCGGATCCCGTATAGGCGAGAATCACGTTGCCCGCGGCGTCGTATTCGCTCAGCTTGGTGCTGCCGTCGGCGTTATCGACGCGAACGATATTCCCGCGAGCGTCGTATTGGTATTTGGTGACGAACTGTGAGGAATCCTCGCTTGCTTCTACAAAATCCTGGTGCCAAGTTTTTTGATTCAAGCCATTGTAATAAAATGCCTGGGTCAGATCAGCGTCGCTGCCCATTAGATCGGTGCGGGTGGTTTCCATATTGATCGCATTAAAGGTGCTGACGGTCGTCTGGTCTGATTCTTTAACGCCGAGCAGCGCCTCGAAATCCGTGCTGGCACTGAGGCTGGCTATGTCTTGCCCACTGCTCAATTTGTTGGTAAAGCGGATGACATGGGTTCTATTACCATTGCCGTCGAATTTGAACTGCGTAACCCCGCGATTGCCATCGATAACCGCAACCAGCCGATCGGCGGCGTCGTAGATGCTGTACTCTATGGATTCGTGGCTTGTGCCGACAGCCGACGTTTTGGTTAATTGGTTGCCTGCCCCGTCATAGGTGTAGCGGGAGACAACTTCTTCAGGTTCCTCTATGAGAATCGCATCGAGATTCTTCAGCGTCTGCAGATCGAAATCCTTAGGGTCGAAGATATCGGTCGCTGGCGATCTTTCTTCAATCAGACGATTGGCAGCGTCATAGATACGAGTGACAACTTGAGCTTGTTGGTCCTCGAGGTGCGTCAGCAGGTCAGCCAGAGACGGACGCGGCGAGCCGGTAAGAGAAGAGGGCAGGGGATTTAGGTAAACGTATTGGCGAACGACGTTGCCTTGGCCGTCGTAGGCCATTCTTGTCACTTGGTTTTCCGCATCGATTCGCAGAATCAGATTGCCTTTTACGTCGAAATACCCAGCCGTCAAGTTGCCTTTGCGGTCATAGGTCTCGCTGGCATTGCCATAAGCGTCGTAAACCAGACGCGATTCCAGGGCGGCTGAGCCCGAATTGATTGTCAGTTGTGGAACCGGATTTTCCGCGCTGTGCTGCGCACTGTCCTCGACATATTCTATGGCCGGGTGGGTGGTCTTGAGTAACCGCCCGCTCTTATCGTACTCGTAGGTCGTACGCTGAAAATCCCCGCTGGGAGCCGCGGGCAGTTGGTTTGGGTCCCGCGCGGCGTCGACCAGGGTCATATAGAGTGTTTCCGACGCGACATCGCCAAACGCGTTGTAGGTCAAAGCGCGGTAGACCCCATCGCCGTTGATTTCCGCAACGAGCCGCTTATTGGCGTCGTAATAACGCGTCGTGATGGCCCCGGTGGCATCTTTAATTTGCACTTCATTGCCGACCGCGTCGTAAATACGCTCGGTCGTGGGACGCTCGATGTGCAGCCCATTTTTTTCAATGCTGTACAGCTCCACCGAAGGTTGGAGGTCGAATCTGACTCGACCATTGTTGTCGTGTTGGAAGTTGGCTTCGTGCTGCCTTGGGTTGATCACCGCGATCTGATTTCCCAGTTTGTCGTAGCGGAATTCAGTGACCAAACCCAAGCGATCCGTGTGATAACGCAGGCGATTCAAGAGGTCGTACTGAAACTCTTCCTCCGCGCCTTTTCCGTCGTGGTTGGCGACGGCATTCCCAAATTCATCGTGGGTTATCTCCTGCACTATGTTCAGGCGGCTTGGATCTTCGACTGGATTCCCATTTTCGTCGACGTGGGAACGCGGATCGAAAATCTCCCGGACCAGGCGATTATTCAGATCGTACTCATACAGGGTAATTGTGGTGCGGGTGGCCCCAATGTTTGGTTCGTTGGCCGCGAAGCCGGTCTTCTGCGTCAGCCGCGTCTCAACTTTATTGTTGCTCGCGTCATACTTGTGTGTGGTTACGCTGCCGTCCACGTCGGTATGTGAGATGAGACGGTTTAGCGAGTCGTATCCGTAGTGGGCCAGTGTCGCCTCTCCGGAATTGACGAACCTTTCTTCCAACAGTAGATTGCCGACGGCGTTGAACCCAAATTTGTGAATGCTGCCGTCCGCTTCTCTACGCTCGATCACACGGTTGGTCTTGTTAAAGATCGAAGTGGATGTCCGGTCCGCACTGGATGTTACGGGTTGCGGGGGAGTCCGCGCCGCGACAGTGCCGTCGTAGCGGGTGGCGTATACCCGTTCTTGCGTCCGATTGCCCGCGGAGTCGTATTCAAACTCGTTGATAACCTGGTCGCCGTCCAAAATAGAAATTACGCTGCCGCGGGCATCGAAATAGTAGTGGGCGGTATGGCCTTCCGCGTCCGTAACCTGAATTCGATTCCCCAGCGGATCGTATGCGTATGCCGTTTTATTGCCCTCCCAGTCGTATTCCTCTATGACACGGTTATTTTTATCGTATCGGGTCTCAGAAAAACGTAATGCATTTTGCGTGGTTTCGTCATAGCCCTCATAGACAAACCTGCGGTTGCCCAAGGCGTCATAGGAGTACTTGAAGGTGACTTTTTCGCTCTCGTCCGTTGATAAGGGATTTTTTCGTTCGAGTTCGAGCCGCCCCAGGGCATCGTAGGTGTAGCTGTATTCTATCCAGATCTCGTCCGCCGGATTGGTAGCCGCTTTCTGTAACATCCTTTGGCCAATTTTTTCGCCGGCATGATTGTAGGAAAGCTGGATGATTCCGCCTTCGGCGTTCTCCGTGCGAATCAGTCGATTGGCGCCGTCGTAAAAGTGCCTGGTGGTATTTTCCCGTGCCGCGTCGCCCGCGGCTTCGATTTCTTCGACCTTATTGCCAATCAAATCGAACTTGAACTCTCGGACACTGAGATTTTGCGCCACACCATCGACGATGCGCATCTGGCGATTGAGCGCGTCGTAATCAAAACGCGTGTTGAGCAGGTGTGCGGCATCCGCCTTGGTTTGGTCAAAAGCGGCATCCGCGGGCGTCAGCAAATAGAGTCCCGTGGTGATTTCGATCTGGTTGCCAAACCGATCGTATTTGATATTGCTGCTGAATCCCTCCGCATCGGTCACCCTGATTTTTTGATCCAGCAGATCGTAGGCGTAAGTCTCGGTGCGTGCATCAGTGCCGTCGAGAAACGACTGAGTGGAGCTGATGATATTGCCGCGCAAATCGTAGGTCTGCGAGGATCGCACCCCGCCGAATTGGGAGTACTCGAGGCGGCCAAGCTGGTCAAATTGACTGGTTCGAATATTGCCGTTGGCGTCTATGATCTCGATCTGGTTGCCGTGAACATCGTACCTGTAGGTGGTTTCATGTCCGAGGGGATCGATAATCTTGCTTAGATTGCTGTCCAGGTCATACGAATAGTGGGAAGTGCGCTCCTCCCCCGTAACGCCCACCGCCTGTCTGGTCTGCACTTTGTTGCCTAAGCCGTCATAGTCAAACTCGGTGCGGACGCCCCCGGTAAAATCCGGCGCCGTTCCGGTCATGCCGACCACTTCCGCCATCAAGCGGTTATCGAGATCGTACTCGTATTTGGAAACTCTCTGCTCGGGGCGCCCGGCGGCGTTGACTCTATAGATCAGGTTGCCCGCTGCGTCATAGTGGAGCTCCGAACGCTCTTTGCGCACAAGGCTGTTGCCCGTAGCGGGGTCCGTTTCCATCCCCACGGTGCGGATTTCCGCGGTTGCTCGATTATTAGCGTCGTATTCAAATTCTACGGTGCGCTGATCGGGTGTTTCCCAGGCCTCATGTTGAAACCGGATGTTGCCGTTGGCATCGCGATCAAAAAAGCTGGTGACCTGGAGGTCGGCTGGCGCCCCATTGGCGATGGTGTGGCCTAGGGCGAGCGTTTTGTATTTCACATGGTTGTTTTTGTCGTACTCGAATCCGGTAACCCGCACCTCCGAGGTGCCATATGCCTTGTGTTCTTCCTTAATATTGCCGTTGGCATCGAGCACCAGGTGGGTAATCGAGCCGTCCGCGTATTCGGTTTCGCGCAGGCGGTTGGCTTTGTCAAAACGGAAGCTGGTTCGACTGGCTTCCGCGGTCCGGGCCGCTTTGACCATTGCGGTCTGATTTCCGCGGCCGTCGAATTCGTAGCGGGTAATGACGTGCAGGGGAGATTCTTCTTCCTGCAGTCGATTTAATGCATCGTAGCGGTACTGGTATTTGATTTCGGAACTTGAACTTCCAGTGGGAGCGGCACCGCTTGCGGGTATGACAACTTTATCAGCGTAGATATCTTTCTCGGTTAAATTACCCAGGCTATCGTACAGATTGTGGGTTAAATAACCTTCAGGGCTGACTTCGTGCGTCAAACGATCCGTCGCATTGAAATATCGGTTGGTTTCAGCCCATACCACAGCTTGCCCACTGCCCGGTTGCGGGTGGGTTACCTGGCGGCGAATGAGCGTCTCGTTGCCGAAGGCGTCGACGCCGTATTCGGTTCTGTAACCTTCCGCGTCTATGTAGGCGGTCCGTCGATTGGCGGCGTCGTATTCGTAGGAAACGACTTGGTCTGCGCCGGCTTCCTGAGGCACAGGTGCTTCGTCGAGGTCGGGAATGCCGGCGATGCTCGATGTCATAAACAGGCGTTCAGTCTCGAGATTGCCATTGCCGTCGTAGCTATACTCCTTTACCCATCCCTCACCATCGACACTGAAGCGCAATTGATTGTTCGCATCGTAGTAATTTGTCGTCAAATTGCCGTTGGGGTCCTGGATTCTGACGAGGTTCCCCAGAATATCAAAGGTCTTCTCGACGCTGCCGTTCATCGGATTTAGCGCGGCAACTTCTCGGTTATTCAGGTCATATTGCCACTCGTAGAGTGAACCGTTGGCGTCGGTCTGGCCAATTTTGTTTCCCGCGCGGTCATAGGCGAAGTTCACTTCGATAAAGTTGCTGCCCGCCAAGTCCAGATCCAGATATTTTCTCTGACGGACAAGACGGTTTGCGTGATCGTACGTGAAAGTTTCAATTGCCTCATCGGCCGACCCGACGGCATAGGTAATCCGAGTGTTATTTCCAACCAGGTCGTACAGGTACTCTCTCCGCACACCGTCCGCGGTCGTTATGGATTTGACGCGGCCCTCCGAGTCATGAGTATAGGTTGCTGTATGGGAGAGATCGTTGGTCTCTGCAACGACGTAACCCCTGCTGTCCAGCAGGTAACTTGTAATGGCACCGCCGGCATCCGTAGTTTCGATCAACTTCCCGTTGCCGTCGAAAACGAATTCGCTCTTGCGGTCGCGCGGAGAAACGGCCACTGCTGGAATTTCAGTTGTGGTGACAGTGGCGGTCGCTGCGTTGGCAAAATTCTGCTTGACTACCGCATTTCCAAGGGAATCATAGGTATTGATTATCAGATATTTTTCTTCATTGACCGCGGCAATTTGACGGTTGTCGCCGTCGTAGTAATAAAAGGCCGGGTTGTTGCGCGGGTCGGTCTTTTTGACCAAGTTGCCGACCGCATCGTATTCCAACTGGGTTCTCTGGTTCAGGCCGTCGTAGGTGGCTCTAAGGCGATTGTTCAAGTCGTAATCGCTGCGGTTGGTGTAGGCGGCGGCGGTGCCTGCGCCGTAACGCACGAGCTTCTGGTTGCCGACAGCGTCGTATTCGAATTCGGTCCTCGCCAGTTCGCCATCGATGCTGGCCGCGACACGTCCCAGATCGTCGTATTCAAAAACTTCGGTGATCCAGACCTCCGTCCCGCTGGCGCTGACGCTTTGCAGTTGCTCCGATTTAATCAATTCGCCATGCGTGTTATAGGTATTGAGTTGCCGGCCGCCCTCGGGCGTATTGGCCGAAGTTGCCCGATCGGCTTTGTCGTATGCATAAGTTGTCCGGCGGTTTATCAAACTGGTGGCGGCGTCGTCGATTTCCGTGAGGGTATTCCCATGAGCGTCATAGGTATAGCGGATTTGCCGGCCCTCACCATCTGTTTTGTTCGTCAGCCGATCGAGGTGATCATATAAATAACTGGCTGATTGTGGGGGCTGGGCAAGTGCGGCTTTGGCCGGATCGTGCGTCGGATCCGCGCTTGGCACAAGATAAAGTCCGCGCTCTTCGGTGCTCAGGTTGCTGAAAACGTCATAGGTCATTATTTTGCTGAAGGATTCGGGATCGTCCTCGCGGATCAAGCGGTCCAGCAGGTCGTAATGGAATTGGGTTGTTCGCCGATCGCTGATCACGTTTGTATTACTGATCAGATAGGTGCTTCTCGATAGGACATTATCTCTGCGATCGTACAGATAATCGGCGACCACTCCTTCTTCGCTCCGGGCAGATTCGAGCCGCCCGATAACGTCGTATTGATTAATGACGCTATGGCCATTGGCGTCGGTGACCTCGACGATTTTGCCGAGCACGTCGTGACCGTAAGTGGTGATAAATCCCAGAGGATCTTTTCGGGCAACCAGGCGGTTGTCCAGATCGTAAGTCATTTCGTGGCGACGCTCTTCGCCGGCCACACCTAAGGCTTCGATGCGGACGGTGTTGTTGTCGGCACCGTCGTATTGGTATTCGGTTTCCACACCCAGGGCGTCGCGCTCGCGCACCCGGCGGTTGTCTTGGTCGTAAAAATACAGGGTTTCCCGCAGTTCGTTGCGGCTCGGGTCATTGCTGTCGAGACCTGTGCGCAGCGCGGTGCGGTTGCCCGCCCCGTCGTAGGCGTATTCCGTGCGCTCGCCCTCGCCATTTTCCTCGGCGCTCAGGCGGTTATTTTTATCGTATTCGAAGGTTTCCTGGCGCGCCTCCGGCAGGCCCACCGCTTTTTCCACTAAGGTCGCGTTGCCATTGCCGTCGTAGGTGGTCCGGGTGATGGTGCCCAGGGCATCGGTCATTTGTTCTTGGCGGTTGTTGCCGTCGTAAACGTAGGTGGTGCTGCGCTGGTCGGCGGTGCCGAAGGCTTCGTGCAGGGTGACCACATTGCCGTTGCCATCGAGCACCCGGTGGGTGCGGGTGCCCAGGGCATCGACGGTTTCGATCAGACGGTCGGCGAGGTCGTACACCAATACCGTGCGCTGCGCCTCCGCGGTGGTGGCGGCTTGGATGAGGGCGGTGCGGTTGCCGCGCTCGTCGTATTCGTAGTCGGTGTGAATGCCCAAGGCGCTCGTTTCCCGCGTGGTGCGGTAGACCTTGTCGTAGACGTAAGCCGTGGTGCGGCCGGGGTCACCGGCCACGGGAACAGGCGCCGCCCCGCCGGCGGGCAGGGTCACCCGCTCATCGAAGAGGGTCTGGGTGAGGCGATTGCCGACGGCGTCGTAGGTCATCGAATGCAGATACCCTTCGGCGGTAACCGTGGCGACTTCGCGATAGAGATCGTCGTAAAAATGGTGGGTGGTCGCCGCATCCGTGCCGGCCAGATCGCGGTATTGCGTTGCCGTCAGACGGTTGCCCACCGCGTCGTAGGTGAATTCGCTGCGGAAGCCTTCGCCGTCGATGCGCGCGGTCAGGCGGTTGAGCAGGTCGTATTCGTAGGCGATCACTTGATCGGCCGCGCTCAAAGGCAGCGCCGGTTCCTGCGCCGGGTTCACCGGCAGGGTCAGGGCCTGCATGTGCAGGGTTTCGCGCGCGAGGTTGCCGTTGGCGTCGTACTCGTAACGCGTCGCGTAACCCTCGGCGTCCACGCGGATTTTGATTTCGTTGTTGGCGTTGTAGTAATGGACGCTGGCATTGTTGCGCGCGTCGGTCACCACAGTCCGGTTGCCGTTGCCGTCGTAGGTGTATTTTGTGAGGTTAGCTTCCGGGTCTTGAATTTCAATGACCTGGTTTTTGGCGTCGTAGGTATAGAGGGTGCTGTTGCCGCGCGCATCTTGCACCCGCACCCGGTTGTCATTGGCGTCGTAGAAGTATTGGGTGATATTGCCTTCGGCATCGGTTTGTTGGGTCAGCCGGTTATTGCGGTCGTACTGGAACAGGGTCTCCGCCGCATCGGCGGTGCCGGCGGCGCGGGTGATGCTCACCCGGTTGTCGACTTTGTCGTAGCGGTATTGCGTCAGTACGCCGCGAGCGTCCTTCTCCTGGATCAACTGGTCGATGGCGTCGAAGGAATATTCGGTGGCATTTTGCAGCGCGTCGGTCACTTTCAACCGGTTGCCGACCGCGTCGTAAACAAGCTGGGTGACGCCGCCGAGCGCGTCGGTGATTTTGACCTGGCGGTTCAGCGCATCGAATTCCGTGCGGGTTGGGTTGCCGTTGGCGTCGATCACGGAAATCCGGTTGTAAACTCGGTCGAAATCGTTGACGGTGATACCGCCCTCGGCGTCGGTCACTTTGCGCAAATTATTTTCCGCGTCGTACTCAAACACCGTGACCTCTTCCTGCCCGGCCACACCGGCGGCGGTGCGCATTTCAATGCGGTTGCCGCGCACGTCGTAGGCGTAGGTGGTCACCCGCGCTTCCGCGTCGGTCAAACGCACCAGGCGATTGAGCGGATCGTATTGCAGGCGCCGGATGCCGCCACGCGCGTCGATGGTGGTCAGCTGATTGCCGACGCCGTCGTATTCGTAACGGGTTTCGAACAGCAGCGGGTCGATGATTTTGATCTGGCGATTCATCGCGTCGTATTGGTAATCGGTGGCGTTGCCGCGGCCATCGATCACCCGCACGCGGTTGCCCACCGCGTCGTATTCGTAACGCTCGTCGTTCAGTTCGGGTTTGACGAGGCGCGTCGCGCGGTTGTTCAGGTCGTATTCGAACCGGGTGGTGCGTTCGTCGAGGGTGCCGAGCGCGAGGGTGGTGGCGATCAAATTGCCGAACGCGTCGTAGGTGTTGCGGTCGGTGGTGTTGAGCGCGTCGAGGGTGTCGGTCAGGCGGTTGACCGCATCGAAGGTGAATTGGGTGCTGTGGTTGTTGGCGTCGATCCACTCGACCCGGTTGCCGTTGCCGTCGAAGCGCGCCCGGGTGATGCCGTTCAACGCATCGGTGGTCTGGATCTGCCGGTTGAGCGCGTCGTAGGTGTGGCGGGTGATGCGCCCGAGGTTGTCGGTGGTGCTCACCAAATTGCCCACGCGGTCGTAATCGCTGCGCGCGGTGAACAGGTTCTCGATCGCCTGTCGATTGGCGGCGGTCAAATCGGCCAGGTTGCGGGCAAAACCGAGTTTTTGCCGCTCGTCCTGATAAAACACGCTGTTGCTGTTGAGCAGCGCGTTGCCCATACCGTCGGTGTAGGCGACGAGTTCATTAAATTCGTTGTAGACATAACGCTGGATAACGCTTCCGTCCTTGGGCGGCGCGACTGTGATGGTTTCGAAGGTGCGATTTTTCATCCCGGAGCCGCGCACCTCGATCTGGTCGATGAACACGCTGCGGGCGTCGTCCGCGCTGTCCGAACGGAACCGGAATTTGGCGTCGTTGGTGAAGTTGAACTGGCTCGAGGTCAAGGTCAGGGAGCGCTCGAGAAACACAAAGTTGTTGAAGTCCGGTCCCTTGAGGTACTCCTTCACCACCGTCCATTGGCTGCCGTTCCAGTATTCGACAAAAAAACTTTCCCCGTCGATCAGGTGCTCGGCGTAGAAGGCGAATTTCAGGGTGACCTCGCCGTAGCGGGTCAAGTCGTAGCCCGCGCCGCTCGCGCCGTTGGGGGCGCTGGCAAAGGCCGAGGCGACCCCGCTGTCGTCGCGGATCTGCGCGGCGTTTTTGCCCTCGAAGGCCTTGGCGGTGCCGGTATAGAGAATGGCGTCGCTGCCGCCGGCGGCGTATTGGCCCCAGCCGCTTTCGAAGTTTTCGAAACTGACCTGCTCGTTAAAGGGTTCGGCCACGGTCGTCTGCTGGACGGTGGCGTCGCCGTCGATCATGACCCGCGTGCGGTTATTGCGGGAGTCGTATTCGAAAATGGTTTTGGTGCCGTTGGCGTCTTCGGTCACCACCAGGCGGTTGTCGCGGTCGAAGGTGTATTTTGTGCGGTGGCCGTTTTCATCGATCTCTTCGATGGTATTGCCATTGCCGTCGTAGCGGGTTTCCGCCGCGTAACGGGTGGGGCTGCCCGTCAGAGGGTCGATCACCTGCGGGTGAAGGGTGCGCACGCGGCGATTGTTTTTATCGAACTCGATGTTCGTGGTGTGGCCGTTGCCGTCGGTAAAGGTGACGCGGTTGCCCACGGCGTCGTAGCTCTGGGCACTGAGGTTGCCCTCCGCATCCACCTGACGAATGAGCTGATCTTCCTCATCGAAGCGGAATTGGAGAATCTGACGTTTGGTCGCCTCCAGCTGCAGGCCGGCAACGATTTGAATCTGGTTGTGGTTGGCGTCGTAGCTGTAGCGGGTAATGTGGCCGGTCGCGTCCTTCTGCTGCCGGATCAAGTTGGTCTGGCTGTAGAGGAAGTCGGTGGTGAAACCGCGGTTGTCGGTGGTGGAGACCCGGTTGCCGACCCCGTCATAGACCAGGGTGGAGTCGTAGCGCACCGGGGTGGTGCCGTCGGCCCCGACAACCGTGGCGCTGGTGGTTTTCACCAGCTCGCGGCGGCTGTTGAAGGCGTAGTCGGTGCGGCGGCCCTCGGCGTCCACCGCGGCGGTGCGGTTGCCCACCACGTCGTAGGTAAACTGGCTCTGGCGGTTGCGCGCCGCGTCCACCGCCGCCGGGTCCAGCGTGGACAACAAATTGTTGTGGACGTCGAACACGCTGGTGATTTTGTGGCCGGCGGCGTCGGTGATGGCAATGCGGTTGCCCACGGCGTCGTAGGCAAACAGGGTGATATTGCCCTGGCCGCTCGTGGTGCTGAGCAGCCGGTTGTCGCCGTCGTAGGTGTAACGCGTCTCCGCGCCCTTGGCATCGACAAAACGCGTCAAATTGCCAAAAGGGTCGTACTCGCGTTCGCTCCGGTGACCTTCGGCATCGATCTCGCCGATCCAATTGCCATAGGTGTCGTAACGGTACTGGGTGATCTGCTGCAGCGCCGGATCGGTCAAATTCGCGCTGTCCAAAAAGCGGATGCGCCGGGTGTTATTGCCGAAGGCATCGTACTCAAACCGGGTGAGGTCGCCGCCGGGGTCGCGCTGTTCGATCAGATTCTGCCGCGCGTCATAGCTGAAGGTCGTGGTGTGCAGCGCGAGCAGCGCCGTTTTGTCGGCGGCGCTGAGATTTTCGGCGAGCGCGGCCAATCCCAAACCGACCCGCTGGTCCTGATAGTACTGAACATTGGACGTGGTGAGGGCGTGGCCGACCGCCGAGGTGGTGCTCGCCAGCTTGTTGAAGGTCGTATAGGTCCAGGTGGTCACATTGTCGGCGGCGTCGGTCTGTTGGGTGCGATTGCCGCGGGCGTCGTACCCGAAATGGGTGGTGAAGGCCTCCTTGAGCGCCGTCACTTCCGCCGCCGTCAGGGCGGCGACCAGCTTGCCGTTGCCGGCCGCGTCCACATAACCGAGGTCGGCGCGCAGGCCGCGGAAATAGGTGCTGTCGCTTTGGGTCGCGCCCCAGCCGTTGCCATCGGTCACCGAGCTGACATTGTTGCTGGCATCGTAGGTGTATTGGGTTTTGTAACCCTGCTGGTCGGTGACCGCGGTGATGTAACTGTCGGCGTCGAATTCATAGACCATCGAATGGGCGTAACGAATCGCATCCACCTGGGCCTTGAACGCCGGGTCCGGCACCGGCTGATTGGGGTTGGCCGGAATTTCCCGGCTGGCGTCGTAGGTTTGGTAATAGCCGTTGGCCAAACGCCACTGCACGTATTCGGCGGCGTTGGAGCGCGCGCGGGCGTTGCCCAGGGCATCGACCACCCGGGTGCTGCCGCCGCGGAACCACTGGTCCTCCGGCCGTTTGTTGGGGTCGGGCTGGGTGCCGTTGTTGCCCACATCGTGGGTGTAATCAAAGGTGGTGTAGGTCCCGTCGGGGCCGGTGATGCGCACCAGCAATTGTTTGGAGCCGGAGCCGGTCCACTCGATGGGCGGCGCCTTGAACTCGAACTGGTAAACCCGCGCGGCGAAGGTTTGCAGCTGGCCGTTCACCGTCTGGCGGTCCGGCAGTTCCAGGCGGGTGAGGTAACCGTCGTTGTTGTAAAAATAACGGGTGATATGGCCGGCGCGGTCCTTGACCGTCGCCAGTTTGCCGGCGCCGTCGTAGGTGTATTCCGCCAGCAGACCGTGCACGTTGTGATCGACCCGGGTCACCCGGTTATTGGTGTAGGTGTAGTTCACCACGTGGCCCTGGTCGTCGCGCACCTGGGAGAGGTGCAGTTGGGCGTTGTAGGAAAATTCGGTTTTCACCCCGTTGGTGTCGATCCACTGCAGCAGCCGGCCGTGTTTGCTGAAAATCATCCGGCTCTGGTCGGCGCGGGTCACCTCGTAAAACGGCGTCCACTCGGTGCCGCTCTGGGCAATTTCCACCATGCGTTCGAAAGCGCCGTCGGCGTCGATGGATTTGAAGGCGTTGATGCCGGCGTCCCAGCGAAACAGCAGGGTGCTGCCATCGGCGTAGGTCACTTCGTAGGTTTTTTGTCCATTGATGGTTTTATCCATGATGAACACGTTATAGGTGCGCGCCCAGGGGCTGTCGGAAAGGCGCACTTCGTAGGCGGCAACCGGCCGGGAATTGTAGGTGCGCACCAGCTCGTAATCCTGGCCGAGGCTTGGCATGAAGGAGTCGCGCTGCTGGATCGTGAGGTTGCCGCTGGCCACGTTGACGAAAAACTGCGCATCGGCGCCCGGGTCGGTGGTGCGGGTGCGATCACCGCGATCCAACATGGTGAGTGAGCCATCCAATAAACCCGTCTCGTGACCGCCGATTACGATTGCCATTTTCAATCCCCTGGTATTTGAGCGCAGCAACGCCGCTGGAAAAGCGCACGTCGCCAAAAGGTGAAATCCATCCGCACCGCAAGGCGCAGAGATACATTGCTGAGAGGTTTATCCAGGGACTGCGGAAAAGGTTTAGGGGTTAGAACGAAAAAATTGCGAAGGGGATTGGCGGTGCGCGTTTGCTGGGGGCGCCTAGCCGGGGGCGCCT
>DJFO01000196.1 GCA_002432555.1 Marinagarivorans sp. UBA5870 | reverse complement strand
GCTGGAAGCCGTACCGCCGCCGTTGGAACTGGCGGGTTCCGCCGATACCGGGGAGGAGCGCACCCAAATGCTCTCCGCCATGCAAGTCGACCGGCTGATCGAGCGCAGTCGCATGGATCAGGACCTCCAGGTTGGATCGGGACCGCGTTTGATCGTCACGACGGCGCCGCTGCGCGGCAAACTGTTTGAACTCGAGGACGCGCCCCTCGGCACCAACTGGCAGATCGGCCGCGATCTCAACGCCGAAATCTGCCTGAACGACAAGACGATTTCCAATGACCACGCCCGCTTGGCCAAAGTTGGCGAAGGTTATCTTCTGACGGCGACGCACGCCAAAAACGGAATTTTAATCAACGGAATTCCCAAAGGTCGTGTCTATCTCAACCACAACGACCGAATCCAGATCGGGCGCACTGAGCTGGTGTTCAAATCCGACGAAAATGCACAACACGGGGCCGCCCCCTCCACCCGAGAGGTGCTGGGCGATGGGTATAAAATGCGGCGTTACTCCATTGTGGTGACCCTGGTGGCATTGGTGGTGCTCGTCACGGCGCTTTTCGCTACCTCCCGTTAAGCTCCCTCCTGCTCGCACGACCCTTAAACTTCCCCGCGGCCGCGCGGGCCGTTAAACTTCTGCCCTGCGCGCGCAGCCGGATAACCGGACACGCAAAACAATAACGCGGACCCCTCGAGTCCGCCGCAGTCCCACAGGTCAGCCATGAGCAAAAACAAAAACCGCGCGGCGGAAGTCTTCGATTCGGCCGCGCCCGCGTCTTTACACCCGTCGATCGCCCCCACTTACCAAGACAATTGGATCACTGATCGCGCGTGGATTTGCGGCATCGCCGGCGCGCTCACCGTAGTGGCCTGTGGTTACGGGTTCAGTCAGACGGATGCTCTGCGCAGCGGCATCGAATTGTTCGGCACGCGGCTGACAGACAACCGCATCGACAGTTCGCTGTTTGCGCTTGTGCTCTGCTCCACCGCCATGGTTCTGGTCGAGCTGGTGCGCCTGGCACAACGTTCGGACCGGCCGTTCCTCCGGCTGGATCCGGATTTACGGCACGGCCATTATTGGCGCTTTTGCCTCAATTGCCTGCTCAATTACCTGCTTTATCTCGTCCTCTTCACCTTGGTTATCGCCTTTTATCAAGCCGCCAACGAATACGGCTTTCGCAACAACGCGCCCTACTACCAGCCGTGGTTTCGCCTGCTCGATCTCGCTTGGACGACTTACCTGTGGGCCGGTCTGCCTTATGTGCTGCTGACGCGCAGCCTGCATTTCGACCCGACCGCCGATCAACGCGACCCGACCCGTCTGTTCGGTCGCATCCTGAAATCAGCTGTCGCCTGGGTTCCAACCTTCGCCCATCTGCGCCAGCCGTTTGACGAGCAGGACAAAAAAATCGCGCGCGGACTGCTGGTGAAAATTTTTTTCGCGCCGCTGATGACGGTATTTTTCTGCGATCAATTTCAGCATCTCGTTAGCAACATCGGCTATCTGTTGCACGGCCTGCCGCAGGCGCTCGACGCGGGTGACTACACCCACGCCCGCTTCAACCGCGACCTCATCAATATTTCCATGGCCCTTATATTTTCGATAGACGTGGCGCTCGCCTGGTGCGGTTATGTGATCGCGACCCGCTGGCTGGACAACCAAACCCTGTCGGCGGAGCCGACCATGCTCGGCTGGATCGTGTGCGTTGTCTGTTATCCCCCGTTTCAAAACACTCTCGGGCTTTATTTTTCGATTCCGGGGGACCACGCAATTCTCGGTATCGCCAATCCTTGGCTGGTTTCCATTTTTGTTGTGCTCATGGTGTTGAGCTATGCGATCTATATGTCGGCAACCCTCTGGTTCGGCGTGCGGTTCTCCAACCTCACCCACCGCGGCATCATCCGCACCGGCCCCTTCGCGTTTGTCCGCCACCCGGCCTATGCCTCGAAAAATTTCGCTTGGTGGTGCGTCATGTTTCCCTATGTCATTTACAACCTGCCAAACAGCGGGCTCGGCGCTGCACTGTTCAACATCCTCGGTCTCACTTTTATGACCGGATTTTATTATCTGCGGGCGCGCACCGAGGAGCGCCACCTGCTCGCCGACCCCGCGTATCAGCTTTATTGCCAGCAGGTTCGCTACCGATTTATTCCCGGAGTGGTGTAAGTCCTCGACCTGTCCGGCCCCGGGCGACCACAGGGTCGCCCCTACGAATCCCTCCCCGCCCAATCCCCCGCCCCATTCCCNNTCCGTGCCCGTGCCGTTGGTTGGCACCCCACCCCGTGCATCCTCGTCACGATCCGCCACAATTGCGCGCGTTCCCGCCCCATTTGATCCTCACAGGTGCCCGTATCCAGCGGTTGAATAGGCATACCGGGAAGCGCAAATCGCACCCGTGCCCCAACCCTCAGCCATCCAGGAGCAGCCCATGAACCGTGTGATTCTCGCCCATTTAGCTTTCGCCACCCTCATCTGCGGCACCGCCCATGCGGCGCGCAGCCCCGGCCAACAGGGTGCCCTCGAGGGCGCCACTTTTGCCAGCCTCACCATCGCAGGTACGGTCGCCGCGGGACCGGTGGGTTTAATCCTGGGCGCGCTCGGCGGCGCGTTTCTCGCAGACCAGAGCCGGCAGGCCAACGGCGCCGAGCTGGCCAAGGCGGAGGCGACCCGGGAGCGAGCCCAATTGCAGACGGCGCTGGCGGAGCGCCAAGCGCGTATTGGCGAGCTCGCGGAAACCGCGGCCACCCAGCTCACTTTCCAGATCCTATTCGCCACCGGGTCCGACATTTTGACCGAGGTCGACCTGCAGCGCGTGCGGACCCTGGCGGACCACCTTCTGCGCCACCCCGAGCTCAAGGTGACTCTCGATGGCCACACGGATTCGCGCGGTACCGACGAATACAACAACGTGTTATCGCAGGAGCGGGCGAAGGCCGTGAAAGATGCTCTGGAATCTCTCGGCGTGACAGCCGATCGCATCATCCATCAAGGCCATGGAAATCAGTTTTCCACCGCCGCCCAGCGGGATGAAGCGGCCTGCAGCCTGGAACGACGTGTGGATATCACCCTAACCGGCCCGCCCGCCGCCACCTACGCCCAGTTCTAAAACTTGCCGTTTCGCGAATACGGCCCGCCCTGTCGCGGGCCTTTCTTGCGGGTCACCGTTTGGACGCGCCTGGGAGGCTTAGCTACACTTTTTTCATACTTCTATTCGCCGTCCTGCCGCGCAGGTGCCTCGCCGGATCAATCCATGCCAGATATTTCAGCCGATAAACCCTTGATCCACCTGATTGAAGACAATCCGCAGGACCTGCGCCTCCTGAGCAATCTCGTGAAGGACCAGGGCCAAGTTGTATTCTCGACGGGCGGCCGTGAGGGGCTGAGGCTGGCGAACAGTCGCCTGCCCGATCTGATTTTACTCGACGTCGAGTTGCCCGATATCAGCGGCTACGAGGTGTGCCGCGAATTGAAACAAAATCCCGAAACCCGGGGCATTCCGGTAATTTTCGTCACCAGCCACAACAGCGCCCAGCACGAGGTGACCGCCCTCGAGGCGGGTGCGGTGGATTTCATTATCAAACCGTTTAATCCGCCGGTGATCTGCGCGCGGGTAAAAACCCATCTCACCCTCCAGCAACAGAGCAAGCTGCTGCACGCCCTCGCGGAAAAAGACGGCCTCACCAAAGTGTTCAATCGCCGCTATTTCGACGAGCAGGCGGAAACCGAGTGGAAACGGCACACTCGGCAGGAGCAGTCGCTCGCCGTGGTGCTGCTGGACGTGGACCGGTTTAAGCAGTTCAACGACAACTTTGGGCACAGGGCCGGGGATGAATGCCTGCAGACCCTGGCGCGCACCTTCCTCCAGTCCACCCGCCGCCCCGGAGAATTCGTCGCGCGTTACGGCGGTGAGGAATTTGCGTTCCTATTGCCTCACACCCGGCTCGACGAAGCGGTGCGTTTCGGCCGGCATATATGCGAAGCCGTGCTCGCCCTCAAGATCCCGCACCCCAACACCGCCGGCGAGCACTTCATCACGGTCAGCCTCGGCGTGGCGGCGGAGATTCCGCCGCACGGCACGACGCTACAAGAGCTGGTCAACCGCGCCGACCAGGCGCTGTACCAGGCGAAACACGCCGGTCGCAACCGCTGTGTCGCATTTGCGCCGCCCTAGGTCTGGGTGAGGCAGCCTTTCATGACCGAGTCTATTTCCTCTTCGCGCTGGTACGCTGGACTGAGCCGCGCTCCGCTGATGATCTTCTACACCGCTCTGCTGCTCAGTTGCGCTTTTACTTGGAAGATTGCCCCCTACAACCAGTCGCTGTCCTTTATCACGCCTACCACCAGCCTACTAATGGTGCTCTTTCTCCACGCGACCTACAGTGACTGGCCGCGCTACGCAGCCATAGCCTCCGCGATCATGGTGGCCACTGGGTTTATCTGCGATCACCCGCTGCCGGCCGTTTTGGTGGAGTGTTTGGTCATGCTGGTGCAGGCGGTCTGTAGCGCCTGGTGGGCGCGCACCCTGGTGCCGCACGACCGGGCGCTGACCCTCTCGGTCTGGTTGAAAATGTTTGGCGTGCTGCTGCTGATCATCAACCCACTGGCGGCTCTGGCGGCGGCAAGCTTGCACCACGCGGTCGGCCATGAAGCCTGGTCGACGCTGTGGCAGGAATGGCTGCTGCGCGACACGCTTTCGGCCAATGTGTTTTTTACCTGTTTTCTCTTTTTCAAAAGAGCGGAACTGTCCGTGTTCACCCAACCGCGCCAAGTGCGGGACTGGGTGCTGGCATTTGCTCTTCTGGCGGGCTACACCTTTATTTCGATTGAGCGCTTCACCAATCCCTTTATTGCTCTCGCCCTCCCTTTCACGCTGATCGCCCTGTATTTTTCCATTTTACAGACGGGGATCATGACGTGGCTCGCGCTCCTGTGCATTTGGGGTTTACACCTGGGCGGCTGGCTGCAACCAACCGCGGATATTTTTCACACCTCGCCGCAGACAGCGGCGCTGCTGCTGAGTGTCACCTTTATTTTTCCGGCGATAGTGGGCGTGGCGCGGCAGGAGGCGCGCCAGAGAGAGGAAAAGATTCTCGGGTTGTCCGAACGCCTCAATCTCGCCACCACCTCCAACGGTCTGGGCGTGTGGGAGTGGGACCTGGTGCGACACAAGCTGATCTGGGACCGGCAGATGCATTTTCTCTACGGCGCCGCCGAGGCGCCCGACAGCGAAATTCCCATCAACTGGCGCGACCTCGTGGACGAAGAGGACCTGCCGACGCTCGATAATGCCCTCGACCAGGCACTGCGCGGCGAAAAGGTAACCGGCGTCGACTTTGGCGTGCACACTGCCGCGGGCGACCGGCGCATTTTGCGCATGACCGCCACCCCTATCAAAAATCCCGCCGGGCAGGTCATCAAGCTGGTGGGCATCAATTCCGATATCACCGACAACTATCACGCGGACAAATTAATCGCCCAGCAAAACCGCCTGGTTGAATTGGCCCAGCGTGAATTTGCCACGCTGTTCGAAATGGCCCCCGGACCGCTGTTGTTGGTCGACATCCGCGGGTATATCAAAAAAGCGAACAGTGCCGCGCATCAACTCTTGCACTACGCCAACGGCAATCTGGCGGAAGAAACTTTCAGTCATATTTTTCCCCAGAATCCTCTGCGGGCGCTGCTCGGCCGGGAGCGGGATTCCGGCGAGTCCGCGGCCGAGTATCAACAGGAGCTGGTCGCCGTCACCGCTGACCACCAATTGGTGACGGTCGAACTCACGCAGCGGGTGATTTCGCTCAATGACGAAACCTATGTGATCGCGTCACTGCGGGATCTCACCGAACAGAAACAAGTGGAAGCGGCTATTTCCGCGGCGCGCCGCGAGGCTGAGCGGGCCAATGCCGCCAAAAGCGATTTTATTGCGAATATGAGCCACGAAATCCGCACCCCTTTGAACGCCACCCTCGGCACCGTCAAGCTGCTCCAGCACACTCGCCTCACCGACTTGCAGCTCAATTACCTCGATATCATCCGCAACTCGGGCGAATCTCTCCTGGCGATTCTCAACGATATTCTCGACATGTCGAAAATCGAAGCCGGCCGCATGGAACTCTCGCCGGTTCAATTCAATCTGGAAGACGTGCTCACCCGGCTCTCCTCCATCATGGCGATCAATTCGGGGGACAAAAACCTGGACCTCATCATCCACGTCGCCAGCGATGTGGGGGAGGTTTTCTATGGTGATCCGCAGCGTCTGCAGCAGGTATTAATCAACCTGCTGAGCAACGCCATCAAATTCACCGAGCGCGGTTTTATTCGCCTGCGGGTACGCAAACTGAACGGCGGCGCGGACCAGCCGATGCTGGAATTTGCGGTCCGCGACACCGGCATGGGTATAGCGCCGGAAAAACAATTGCGGCTCTTCAGCGCGTTCAGCCAAGCCGACAATTCCATCACCCGTCGTTTCGGCGGCACAGGCCTCGGCCTGCTGATCTCCAAACGCCTGGTGGAGATGATGGGCGGCACCATCCACTTGCAAAGTCGCGAAGGCGAAGGGTCGGAATTTATCTTCACAGTCGCCCTGCAGCGCGGGGCGGACCTGCCTGGACCATCCGCGCCGCAACCCGCTTCGGTATTGCTGCTGGAAGCCCAGCCGGAAATCGCCGCCGCCCTGCTGGACTCCTTCCGGGCCTGGCAGTGGCCGTGCGAACACGTTCGCCAACTGCACGCGGCACTCGAACGGTTGGAACAAAGCCAGGCAGTGAAAGTTTTTGAGTACATCATCCTCAACGCGGACCTGCCGGCGAGCGACCGCCTGGAAGTACACCAAAAACTTGTGGCGCTCGGGCTGCGCGACACCACGGCAATCGTCATGCTCGGCCGCAATTCCGGCCGGGAGAGGCTCAACGACCTGGTGCGCCAGCGGCTGATCGACGGCGTGCTGATTCAACCGGTCACCAAAACCCAGTTGTCCAGCGTGCTCAACGAAGCGGTCGCGCGGCAATATGGCGTTGAACTGTCCGCCCAGGCCAATCAACTCGATAAAACTCCGCACCTGGAGGGACTGCGAATTCTGCTGGTGGAAGACAACGCGCTGAATCAGGTGGTCGCCCGCGGCCTGCTCGAGCAATACGGCGCGCAGGTGGATATAGCGGCCGACGGGCAGCAGGCGGTGGATCAGTTACGCCGCCATCCGCAGCTGTATCAGGTGATTTTAATGGACGTGCAGATGCCGGTGATGGACGGTTTCACCGCAACCCGAATTATTCGAGAGGATCTCCAGATTCAAGTACCGGTGCTCGCCATGTCGGCCGGGGTTATGGCGTCGGAAAAAAATCGGTGCCTGCAGGCGGGCATGGCGGATTTCGTCGCCAAGCCGATTCAGGTGGATGACATGCTCAACACCATTCTGACTGCGGTGCGGCGGCCGAAGATCGACGAGAGATTCGGGGCGGCCACCGCGGCGGCCGAGGAGACGATCTTTAATCCGGAAAAACTCCTGCGGCATGTAAAAGGCAACGCCCAGCGCTACGGCTCCATAGTGCAGATGATAAAAAATGTTATCGATCGCGGTACCGCGCCCCTCGACGATGCAGTGGCAGCGCTGGCGCAGGGGAAAATCGACGATGCGCGGCGAATTTTCCATACGCTCAAAGGCAGCATGGGCAACATAGGTGCTATGCGCGTTTGGCACGCGGCCCACCAACTCGAGGTCGCCGCGGGCAAAGACACTGCGCCCAAAGCGCAGGAGGACATGTTGGACGAACTGCGGGCGACCCTCGCTGAAATGCTGCCACTCGCGCGCGAATGGCTGCACAACCAGGTGACCTTCATGGAGGAAAATCGCGGTCGGCTCAATGCCGACGCCCTGCGCGGGGAGGTGGAAAAGTTTTACGCATTCCTGAAGGACAACGACATGCAGGCCTTTGACAGCTACGACGCCCTGCGCACCGACCTCAACGAGCATTTTTCCAACGGCGAGCGGGCCCAGCTCGATCAAGCGCTGCAAAACCTGCGCTTCGCCGAAGCGGGCAAATTGCTGCGGGAAAAGTTCGCCCTATAAATGTTGTTGAAGTCCGTACCAGCCGGCAGCAACGGGGCATCCATAAGGAGTGCCCCTAGGAGTCGATTCGGTGGCGCTGCGAACGCAGCGCGTAAATGTCGAACCGCGACGATTTTCCCTCCAGCCGGTGATTCGGTTCTATATCACCCACGGGTGGCGCCAGGCGCGGGCGTTTGACCACCACGCGATAAAGCGCCTTGTCGAGTGCCGCCCCAAGCAGATGCCGCCCGTCGTCGTCCTGCCCGACCAGCTGGTGAAACGCCTGCATTTCTTTTTTCACCGCCGCCGACTTCAGCCGCTCCGGAAACATGGGGTCGAGATAGATCACATCGGCGAAGGCTTCCGGTTGACCCCGCATGTAGTGGATGCTGTCGCCCGGGATCAGCCGCATACGCTGCACAATCACCGCGAGTTCCGCGTCCTCTTCGGCGGCCAGATGCGCCCGTCGCAAACCATCTTGCAGCAGCGCGAAAGCCACCGGGTTGCGCTCCATCNNCACAACCGAGACACGCGAGCACGAAGGCATCGCCGCCGAGGCCGGCGGTCGCGTCGAAGATCGCGGGACGAATTTTCCCGGTAAGCCCCACGGCCTTCGCGATCAGCTGGCTTTTGCCTCCGCCGTAGAGCCGCCGGTGCGCCGCCCCGCCCGCGCAAAAATCGATTTGGATCCGGCCGTGGCTGTTGGTGGTGCTCGCGAGAAACACGCCGTCCGGGTCAAACCGCAAGGCGTAAGGGGCGCCGGTCGATCGACCTATGGCAACTTGGAGGGCCGCCGCGGCGGTCTCGGCCGGCTCGGCCAACGCGGGTTCAGTGCAAAAAATATCAACAGCGGTCATCGGCAGCATACGTCAGTGGAATCAAACCGGTCAGTGTCACCTTTTTGTAACACAGGCCTCCTACATTTGCGCCCTGAAATTTTCAGGGTCTCCCCCTATGCAGTATATCCTGGCAATCATCGTCTCCCTGCTCGCTGTCTGCGCTGGCGGCGCCGCTCCACCCGAACCCAACTCGAGTGCCCCGCAGATTCAGCCCTTTGCCGGCCACGAGTCCGGGCTGCTGCTCACTTTGGCGGGCTCCAACACGCTCGGCGGGCGCCTCGCCCCCGCCTGGGCGCGGGCGTACCTCGCGGCGAAGGGCGCGAGCGCGGTCGCTCTGCAACCGCTGAACGGGGCGAATGAATATCGTGTCCGGGGTCTCAACAACGGCCGCGAAGTATTTATCGACATACTGGCGCACGGGTCGAGCACGGGATTTTTGAGTCTCGAAACGGGCCGCGCGGATATTGCCATGGCGTCCCGCCCCATCAAGCCCGCAGAGCGCGACCGCCTGCGGCACCTGGGCGATTTGACCGAGGCCGCAGCGGAACACGTGGTGGCGATCGACGGCCTGGCGATCATAGTGCATCCGGACAATCCCTTGTGGGAACTCTCAGTCGCGGCCCTGACGGAGATATTTTCTGGCCGTATTCAAAACTGGCGCCAGCTGGGCGGCCCGGACCTGCCGATCCACCTCTATGCGCGCGATCACAACTCCGGCACCTGGGAAACCTTCGCGCAGCTGGTCCTGCACAGCGGATTACCGCTGGCCAAAAACGCCCGGCGGTTCGAATCGAGCGATTTATTGTCCGACCGGGTAGCCAGTGACCCCGCCGCTATCGGGTTCGTTGGCTTGGCCTCTATTCGCAGCGCACGGGCGCTCGCGGTCAGCGACGGCGAGTCCGCTTCGCTGCTGCCGGGAAAGTTGTTCGTCGCCACCGAGGACTACCCGCTGGCGCGCCGNNCCGCCTGTATTTGTATCGATCACCGAACAGCCCGAATTTTATCAGCGGCGATTTCATCGCTTTCGTGCAGCAGGGTCTTGGCCAGGATCTCGTGGAACAGGTGGGCTTTGTGGCGCAGGAGCCGGTCGACCTGCCGGTGCAGGCCGTCACCGGCCCGCCCCACTACCGCGCGCTCGCGGCCCAGGGCAAACGCCTCTCCGTCAACTTCCGCTTTCGCAACGGCAGCGCGGATTACCTTGTGACGACGGACCTTGCTGCGCGCGGGCTCGACATTCCGGACATTCAGCACGTCATCCATTACCAACTGCCACAACAGGAAGCCGCATTTGTGCACCGGAACGGCCGCACGGCACGTCAGTCGGCAACCGGGAACGCCTGGCTCGTGCTTTCGGAGACCGACAAGCTGCCGGTTTATTTCTCCGAAGAGCCGCCATTGGAACAGCTGCGCGAAGGCGAGCCGCTTCCGCCCGCA
>DJFO01000348.1:4070-5538 GCA_002432555.1 Marinagarivorans sp. UBA5870 | reverse complement strand
TTTCGCTCACCTTCAGCCAGATCGAGTCCTGGGCGGTGACCTTCTGATTCTGCTGATTAATATATTGCGCATAATGCTGCTGGTACCCATACCGAACTTGCGGAGCAACGCCGTGCTCGTTCGGAGGCCGCGTCACCGTAGCCACCTGGCCGGATTCGCCGTGGTAGGTGTAGAAGGTTTTGTTGCCTTTTTCGTCGCTGATCCAGCGGGGCCGGTTGCAGGTTTTTGGATTATCGCATTCTGAATCATCTGGATAGTCGGCATCCACAACCGTAATTGCCGGCGTGCTTCCACCCTCTGTCGATTGGGTGAAAATTCGGATCAGGTGCCGACAAAACCGCCATCCCCGTTCTGCTGAATGAAGTTGCTGTTATAGCTCGCAACTTTGTGGCTCAATCCGCGCTCACCGCCAATGGCCAAGGTGTCGATTTCCACAACCACCTGGCCGGACGTCGCATTGACACCCATACGATCAATGACTTGATACTCAGGTGGCGGCAGTTGTTGGGCCGATAGGGGCGCCGCCCACGACACAAGACAGCAGAAGGTCGACAAGAACCGGACAATCAGCGGAAGTACGTTTGTATTGATCATGATTATCCCTCCTTAGAAATAAGACTTCGCACTGCACACGTTGCTTTGATTGCACGCCTTCACCCAGCTGCACGTTGCCCCGCTTTGATCGATAATCAAAGAATTACTCGAGGTTTGCCGCTCCGGGTTGACGCTGGCAGTGGAGCGCACGATGAAATAGGTCGCGGAGCCGCTCCACTGCGCGCGGTAAACATTCGGCGCCATCAGCGAGCAGCTCAACCCCGTTGGCGCGGGGGGCGCCGGCGGGAGCACGGGGTCGTCTTGCGACTCCCCGACCGATGTGACCTTGCGATTTCCCGCAACATCGTAGTCGTAATCCCGGTTGCCGTTGACACCGTCCTTTACAAAGGTAACTCGGCCGAGGGTGTCATATTGATATTCAATCACAACCTCTGCGGAAAAAGTGGCTTCCGTCATTAATGCGATCATTGAAGCTATGGCGCAAAGTAAAAAGTATTTTACGTTCGCGACTTTTATCTCCCTTTAAGAATGGGATCCAGCGATGAGGAATTACAGGTGCAGAAATAAACTTCGGGAAATGAACGCTAGATACAAAGCGGAAAGCGTTCCAAATATGTTCATTCGAAAAAGACCGCGAACGATGGCGGTCTAATCAATATTAGAGAATCAAAGACAAAAGGCTCTCAAGGTAAGCCTAAGCGACATGCAACAAAGCTGCGGAATCAGCGCGTCCTTCGAAATCTCAAAAATCCATTAACCAGCAACGAAGGCTGTTTACGCGTTAACAGCGTATGCATCTTATACAACAGATTCGCCTGATGCAATATTCAAAACGAGTTTATTTTCCACGGAGACGCAACGGGAGAGATGGCGCAGCTTCGGGAGAGACGGCGCAGCTTCGGGAGAGACGGCG
>DJFO01000348.1:0-4051 GCA_002432555.1 Marinagarivorans sp. UBA5870 | reverse complement strand
TTAATTAAGTATTTCGGGGCAGATACCGAAGGTGGCGTTTGCGAACATACCTATACCTTGTCTGCTTACTGGATTCCATGTTAAGTGGGCGTCTCTTTATACTCCCCCACAATGCGCTCCATTACCGCTCTTGCTACATCCTGTTGTTCTGGCTACGTGGCCGGCTGTTACGAGCCGCGGGCATTGAATGCCGGGAGGCAGGCGGTACCCGTAACGGTTTATCTTTAATTTAGGAAGATCATCATGAAGCTTGTATCCAGGGTATTTATTTCGACCATGACTGTAATCTTGTGTGCCTGTACTGCCGTCCGCCCCGGGTCCGCGCCGCCGCTGCCCACCGCAGCCGCAATCGACGCGGAGGTTGCCCGCATGATGGCTTCGTCCGGGGCAAAAGGGTTGGCATTGGCTGTGATTGAAAACGGTAAGCCGTTTTATGTTAAAAGCTACGGAATCCGAAACCTGGCAGGGGATCCGCTCCAGACCAACACCATCATGTATGGCGCTTCTTTGACCAAAGCTGTATTCGCTTACACGGTCATGCAACTGGTTGAAGAGGGCGCAATTCAGCTGGACGTTCCCATAAACCGCTACCTGCCAAAACCGCTGCCCGAATACAGCGAACCTGAAGTCGAAAATCGCTATGCGCGCTGGAGTGGTTTGGCGGGTGATGATCGTTGGCGGAAATTAACCCCCAGGATACTGCTAACCCACAGTTCGGGTTTCGCAAACTTCGGCTTCCTCGAACCGGACGGCAACCTCCGGTTCCACTTCGACCCAGGTACTCGCTACGCTTATTCGGGAGACGGATATATTCTTCTACAATTCGTCCTCGAACGCGGTCTCGGGTTTGATATAGGTCAAGAAATGCAGAGGCGAGTCTTCGACCGCTTCGGCATGCGTAACACCAGTATGATTTGGCGTGTCGATTTCAGCCAGAATTTGGCGGATGGCTGGGACTTGCAAGGCAACACCGAACCGCACGACGAGCGCAGCGCCGCCAGGGTCGCTGGTTCCATGGATACTACAATTNNCTCGGCCGCAGGTAGCCATCACCACGCGCACTCAATTTCCCACCTTACAACCGGAGCTCCCGGCTTCTGATCGACGAAGTGACCTGGCAGCAGGCTTGGGCGTGATTACGTTTAAAGGCCCTCAGGGAGCCGCATTCGAAAAGGGAGGCCATAACGACACTACCGGCAACAGCTGGATCTGCGTTGAAGGCCGCCGGAGTTGCGTTGTTCTCCTATCCAACGATGTTCGAGCGGAGAGCTTCTTCCCGGAACTGGTGCGGTTTATTCTGGGGGAGACAGGCGCTCCCTATTCTTGGACCAAAAGTTTGCCGTAGTTCCCCAAGACTTCCGCAATGTCACCGGCCAGTTGTCGTTGAAGGGTTCTGCGGCAATCGACCGCGCGCTGACGCAACGGTTACGACTTCTCGGCAGGGTATCCAACTCGAGGCTGACGGCGGATGTTTTGCCTGTTTTGGCGGTGTTGCCGTTTTTGCGGTTGGGCCGTTGCCAACACATCGATTCGCCGCTTACAATCGATGATCAGTCGTTTCATCAGAATTCAAGCTGGGGCCCCGATGCATAAAATAAAATCAGTTAAAAGATGTCTTGCTGCGATTACGTTTTATTTAACGATTGTTAATTTAGTTTCCGGCTGTGGACGCGGAGGTAACAATGGCGCCGCGCAGGTATCGCCCCCTCCCTCAAATACATCGTCTGCAAGTTCATCTTCATCTAATTCATCGTCTTCCAGCTCCTCCTCATCCAATTCATCGTCTTCAACCTCATCCTCATCTAATTCATCGTCTTCAACCTCATCCTCATCTAGTTCATCATCTAGCTCTGGCGGCAGCAACAATCCTTTCCCGGACAGTTCTTTGCCATTGCTGAATTCCAGCTATTCCGGAACTTTATACTTTGAAACAAGTGACGGCACCTGGGAGATGGACTTGCCTACCGGCATTGTGCATACGCTTCGTACCCGCGACATCAACGCTGGCGATAGCGATCATCTAACAGCGTCACCTGATGGTAGCGAGTTCACGTTTACACGTTACGCTGGGGGGGATTTATCCAAAGTCGCACTGCATATCGTTGGTCGAGACGGATTAACAAAAGCCAGTTTCTCTGTGCCAGGGAGTTTTGCGGGTGAAGCCAAACTATCGTTTAAAGGGGATTACATTTTGGTGAGGCATGGCGCAACCTTCCATGACATTCTGGGTGAGCCAACTATCTACACTCGGCAGGGTACCCTTGTTAAGGAATACACGGGATATGGTGATTATGCGTGGTTACCTGATGGACGCGTTGTGTTGACGAAGGAAGATTCTATTTACCTCGTCAGTAGCGATTTTGGTGATCCGGTTTTGCTGAAACAATTTGTCGGCGAAACCCCCAGCGCTCCATCTCCTAGCCCTGATGGAAAGTTTATTGCCTTTATGCTGGGGCGGACGCCCCAAATGCCCACTGATGGCAGTGTCAACATGATCAAGATCGATGGCACCGGATTGCGTCAGGTCGCGGTGGCTCGTTATGGCGTGGAAGGGGCTGGCTGGTCACCCGACGGCGACTACTTAGTATTAAGATCGCCCCTTGTTTACGACGCGCCGCTACTCGGCTTAACACCGGGCTGTCCCGAGTTGCTGATAATTCCGAGTCAGTCGGATACCGCCATTGATGTCTCAAGCGAATCAGCCTTGGCGTCTCCTGTATACCAACGCCGAGATGACGGTAGCCAGAAAAAAGCGTGCGCTTGGTCTTTACCCCAATGGCGGCTTGCGCAAGAACCTTTGCCCGCGAGCAAGGGCACTTCACCCCAAGATACAGGAGTAAACGCCGGGTTGATGGGAAGAATATGGACGAATGGAGCATCGAATTATGCTTTTTACGATTTAACGAGCGGTCTATCCGTCAATCCATTTAGCGCTTCGGGCATTAAAGCCTTTCCCTCATTTGATGCGAGCGAAATTGCCTATATCGATAACATTGCTAACAGAACCTTGACGATTACCACACTCAACCGAGAGATAATCAATAGTTTCCAAAAATCAACCGGTGCTTTTTCTGGCTTCCCCCAGCTCGCACCTAACGGCCAAACTATCGCAGCAGAATGGCACGACATAGACAGCGGTGAGTCTGCAGCAAAAGTCGTTAATTTGTTCACACGCGATGGCACTACCCTCAAGCGGATTCACAATAATGCATCTGAGTGGCGCTGGCATCCCGATGGGTCGTTATTAATGGTGGTTGGGACAGAAATCTATAAGCTTCCGCCAGATTTTAGCGAACCGGTTTTATTGGCCTCCTTTTTAGATGTCCCTCGTAACCTTGCCATAGATGCGGCGGGAAATAAATTGGCTTTTCAAATGGGAGGCAGTATCTGGACTTCTAACTTGGATGGAACAGCCATGAAGCAAATGACAGTGTCGTCGAGCATTGACGACAATCCTGTTTGGTCGGGGGACGGAAAGTGGATTGCGTTCACTCACAAAAATACCAAGGGTTCACCCACGTGCGACGTCGTCCATGCCATACCAGCCGACGGTGAACGCATTTATATTGGCGCCGACTGGATTACCAATAACGATGTTGAAATCAACTATTTTGAAAATGGAGAACTGCGGGAACTTTGCGCATTCTCGCGTTTAGGGTGGTTTGATTAATCCCACTGTGCAAGGAAGTGATGCGACAGTAGAGAATAATTGCGGTTGACACGCCTTAGCAAAACATCTGGTTTTATCAGGGCAGGAAGATTTTAAAGGCCAATGGTTCTGAGCACTAAAACCGCAATTTTAGCTCAATTAAAAAGAGGCCCTTGGGCCTCTTTTCGATTCTGCATTCAGTGCGGGATGTTTTATTGATAATCCACCGTGATCACGTAGGTCAGTGCTTTGGCACCGGCGGTGGCGCTGGCCAGGGACAGGTTGCCGATCACATTTACTACCGCATTACCGGAAGCGTCCAGAGTGGCGGAGCCGGAGGTGGTGCCGGTGGAGGCCAGTACCGGGTTATAAGTCACGCCGCCGCTGGTGGAGCCGGAGCCG
>DJFO01000239.1:2189-3346 GCA_002432555.1 Marinagarivorans sp. UBA5870 | reverse complement strand
CGGCGGCAGACGTTTAACACGGCGATCGCCGCGGTGATGGAATTGTTGAATGAGGTCAATCGGCAGGCGGATCGCGCCTCGCCGGCGGGCCTCGCGGTGGAGCGCGAGGCAATCGAGGCGGCGGTTTTACTGCTCGCCCCCATAGTCCCGCATATTTGCCACAGCTTGTGGCAGGCCTTGGGCCACGGGGAAAATCTTCTCGATGCGTCCTGGCCGGTCTGCGACGAAAGCGCGCTGACCCGCACCAGCACCGAAATCGTGGCGCAAGTGAACGGCAAGGTGCGCGGCAAGTTCACCGCGCCCGTGGACGCCGGGCAGGAGGAGGTGCAAGCCCTCGCCCTGGCGGAGGAAAATGTCCAGCGGTTCATCGATGGCAAACAGATCGTGAAGGTTTTTGTAGTGCCCAACAAGTTGGTGAATATCGTCGTCCAATAAGGTAACCACGATCCCATGAACACCCTGCGCTTGTGTCTGATTTTGCTCCTCTGCGCCGTCGCCAGCTGTGGCTGGCAATTGCGCGGTGCCGGCAGTTATCAGGGGCCCACCGCCATCACCTTGGTGGCGGAGGACCAATACTCACCCCTCACTCTCGCGGTGCGCGAAGCCATGCGCCGCAGTTCCGTCAGCGATCGGCCGGACGCACCTCTGCAGTTGCACCTGCGGCGAGAGGAATTGCAAAAGCGCGTGGTTGCGGTTACCTCCATTGGCTCGCCGCTCCAGTACGAGATGTCGCTGGCGGTGCGTTTCCATTATCAGGTTCCCGCCGACGCGGTGGTGAGCCTGCCGCAGGTGGTGTCCGTGGAACGCGTCTTCGACTTCGACCCGAGCACCACCGCGGCGAAACGCGAAGAAGAGAATACTTTGCTCGACGAAATGCGCCGTGAACTCGCCCAGCGCCTGCTACAGCAGGCGCGCTCTCAGCAGCTGCCGCCGCAGCCTTCCAATGGCCAAACTCAGCCCTGACCAACTGCCTCAGGCGCTGCAAAAGGGCCTCGGTCCCGTTTATTTGGTGACGGGTGACGAACCCCTGTTGGTGCAGGAGAGCTGCGACGCGATCCGCGCGGCCGCGCGGCGGGCGGGCTTTACCGAGCGCGAACTCTTTCATACGGATGCCGGGTTTCAGTGGCCGCAGCTGCTGCAAAGCGCCAACAGTCTCA
>DJFO01000239.1:0-2140 GCA_002432555.1 Marinagarivorans sp. UBA5870 | reverse complement strand
CTCCTGTTGTTGGTGAGCCCCAAACTCGACAAGGCCGCACAGAGCAGCAAGTGGTACGCGGCGCTTGAGCGGGTCGGGGCCGTGGTCACTGTCTGGCCCATAGGTATAAAACAGCTGCCCCGCTGGATCGACCAGCGCCTGCAGAAGGCGGGGATCAAGGCGGATTCTCAGGCGGTGGACATACTCGCCGGCCGGGTGGAGGGCAACCTGCTGGCNNGAGAACGGCATGATCGACAGCCAAACCATGGCGAGCGCGGTGGTGGACAGCGCACGCTACGACGTTTTTGGTCTGGTCGATAAAGCGCTCGCCGGCCACGCGCACGCCGCGGCCACTACGCTGAACGGTTTGCGCGGCGAAGGCAGTGAACCCGCCGTTGTACTCTGGGCGCTCGCCCGGGAAGTGCGCGCCCTCGCCGCCCTGAAACTCGCTCAGAGCGAGGGCCAAAGCTTGGAGTCGGTCGCGCGGCGCCACGGCATATTCGAGACCCGCCTCCCCCTGATTCGCGGCGCCCTGCAGCGGCTATCGCCGGGGATCTTGCGCCTGTTGCTGCGCGAATGCGCCCTCACCGACAGAACCATCAAGGGCATGGCACCGGGGGATCCCTGGGGCGTATTGCTCGATATTCTGCTCACTTTGGCCGGGGTGCGTACCCTGGACAACAAAAGCCTCAAAACCCTGCTGTCCTGAGCTTATCGCTCCGACGCTCTGGGCATCTCGCGCTGGCGCTGCTGCACCTGACCTTCCCTCCTTATCCCTTGTTTAAATCGCCAATGTTGCGCTTCTCGATTGTTGCTTCTGTTATTTCTGTTGCTTCGTCTCGCGGGAGAACGTTGGATGGCGCACTCAAAATCCACCGCTATATGGGGCGCCATTAAAATAAAAAAATGATCTAGGGCTTATCCACAATTTGGTTATCCACCGGGAGGGTCCAATCCCTGCGGGGGTCGCACCGGTTTTTCCACACCTTATAACCAAGAAACCCATTTTTTTTCCACAGAACCGCCTGTCCCGCCAACTTGCAGAAACCGGGAAACCGCATTATCTTGTATTCAATATTTGAAAACACCACTACATATGGTGTTTTTTCTTTTTAAGGCCTGGTGCGACCAAAGTTATCCACACACGTCCTCAATAACCCAAAAACTGTGGATGACGAGGCCTAACTCTTCCATTAACACCAATAGGCGCAACTTTCCCAGTTGCCAGCCCGCGAACAGAAAAACGAAAACATACCATTGCCCTGTCACTCTTGGGCCTTACGGAGATCTTTATGCATACAGATGTGGATACCAACGCACCGCTTCGCTCTGTGACACCAGAGGTTGATGCCCCCGGTGCCGCCATAGCCGCTACAGCGCCCGGTCAGCTGCGCGTGATCAAGCGCAATGGCACAGTCGTGCCCTATACGGACGATAAAATCTCGGTGGCGATGACCAAGGCGTTTCTCGCCGTCGAGGGCGGTACCGCTGCAGCGTCCAGTCGGATTCACGAAACCGTCGCCAAATTGACCCAGCAGATTTCCACCACCTTCAAGCGCCGCATGCCCTCCGGCGGCACGATTCACATCGAGGAAATCCAGGACCAGGTCGAGCTGACTTTGATGCGCGCCGGCGAGCATAAAGTGGCCCGCGACTACGTGATTTACCGGTCGGAGCGCGCCCGCATCCGCGCGCAGAAATCCCAAGTTGCCTCCAGCTTGAAAGTGCCCGACATCAACGTGGTCATGCCCACCGGTGAAAAACAGAAGCTCGACGTGGAACGCCTGCTGACGCTGGTGACCGACGCTTGCGCCGACCTGGAGGAAGTGGATCCCCAGGCGATCTTGAAAGAGGCCATGCGCAATCTTTACGACGGCGTCTCTTACGACGATCTCAATACTTCACTGGTGATTTCCGCCCGCACCCTGGTGGAGAAAGAACCCAACTACACCTACGCCACCGCGCGCCTGCTGATGGATAAAATGCGCGGCGAAGCCCTGCGCTTTCTGCAGGTCGCCCCGGAGGCGACCCAGCGGCAGATGAGCCAATATTACGGCCCCGCCCTCAAGGCTTTTATTCAGAAAGGCGTGGAACTGGAGCTGCTGTCCCCGGAGCTGCTCACTTTCGACCTGGAGCGTTTGGGCGAGGCGCTGCTGCCGGA
>DJFO01000364.1 GCA_002432555.1 Marinagarivorans sp. UBA5870 | reverse complement strand
ACCATGATGAAGGCCGGTGTACCCCTTGTACAAAGCTTCGATATCGTGGCCGACGGTGTCGATAATCCCGCTCTGGGAGAGCTGATACGGGCGATCAGAGAAGATGTCGCATCGGGTACTGGCTTCGCCTTATCTCTGCGGAAACATCCCAAATATTTTGACAGTCTATTTTGCAATCTAGTGGAATCGGGAGAGCAATCGGGTTCTCTGGAAACCATGCTAGCTCGTATCGCAACCTATAAAGAAAAAACGGAAAAACTCAAAGCAAAAATCAAGAAAGCGCTGACCTACCCCGCTGCGGTGATTATTGTGGCTATTGTAGTGACGGGCATCCTTTTGGTTAAGGTAGTACCACAGTTCGCAGAAACTTTTAGTAGTTTCGGTGCAGAGCTGCCTGCCTTCACGTTGTTTGTGCTAAACTTGTCCAATTTCGCCCAGGCTTACTGGCTGCAAATGCTTGTCGTCCTTGTGGCTGTCGGGTACATTTTTAACAGTCTTAAACAGCGGAATAAAAAATTTGCGGTCATGCTGGACCGCCTCATATTACGCGTCCCTATCCCGNNACCACCTTTGCCGCAGGTGTACCCTTAATCGACGCTTTGGACTCAGTAGCGGGTGCCACAGGCAACGCCATTTATGAAGTAGCCACTCTCAAAGTCCGGGATGAGGTCGCGACGGGGACCCAACTAAATGTCGCATTACGGCAGACGAAGATGTTTCCGTCGATGCTTCTGCAGATGACCACCATCGGTGAAGAATCCGGCTCCCTCGACGAAATGCTGGATAAGGTCGCGACCTATTACGAAGAGGCTGTTGACAACCTCGTAGACAGCCTGACCTCGCTCCTCGAGCCAATGATCATGGCTGTGCTTGGCGTCCTTGTGGGCGGCTTGATGATCGCCATGTACCTGCCGATCTTCCAATTGGGTCAAGTCGTTTAATAATGACCTTCGCCGAAATATACGCCGCAGCGCCAATCACCGTCTGGATTGGCGTTGTCTTTTTGGGGCTCGCCATCGGCAGTTTTCTGAACGTCGTTATTTACCGCCTGCCGGTGATGATGCAGAACGAATGGCAGCGCGAGTGCGATGCTTATCTGGCGGACCAGGGTAAATCCCCGGCAAAACCCGCGCCCGCTCAGGAAAAATTCAACCTCGCCTACCCCAACTCCCGCTGTCCCAACTGCAAAAGCGCAATCAAACCCTGGCAGAATATTCCGGTCGTCAGCTACCTGCTACTTAAAGGCGCGTGCGCCAACTGCAAGGTAAAAATATCGCCGCGTTATCCGATTTTGGAGGCAACCACCGCACTGCTGAGTGCACTGGTATTCTGGCATTTTGGGCCTACACCGCAGGCGCTCTTGGGACTGGTATTTCTCTGGGCGCTGATCAGCCTGACCATGATCGATGTCGACCACTATTTGTTGCCCGACTCCATTACCCTGCCCCTCTTGTGGCTCGGGATCCTGGTCAACTTCTTTGGCATCTACACCACCCTGGAAGCTTCCGTTATTGGGGCCATGGCTGGGTACTTGTCGCTTTGGTCGGTCTACTGGGCATTCAAGCTGCTGACCGGCAAGGAAGGTATGGGGTTCGGGGATTTTAAATTACTCGGGGCGCTCGGGGCCTGGATGGGCTGGCAGTATCTGCCAATGATTATTCTCCTGTCGTCCCTCGTGGGGGCCGTACTCGGAATCGGGGCGATTTTATTTATGGGCCGCGACAAAGCCAAACCCCTCCCCTTCGGCCCTTATCTCGCGGTCGCGGGTTTTATCGCCTTTATCTGGGGCGAAGTCCTGCTCAGCCGATATCTACAACTCATGAATTTTTCCGTGCAATCACCATGACCGTCAAAACCCTGTCCGTTAAATGCCCCACCTGCAAAAAAGAAGTGCTTATGACCCCGGCATTTCCCGACCGGCCTTTTTGTTCCAAACGCTGCAAGTTGATTGACTTGGGGGAGTGGGCATCGGAGGGGCACAAGATTCCCGGGGAAGTGGTCGACGAGGAGCTGTTGGGGGCGGATGATCTTGAAGATTCTGGGTTCCCGCCTGCGCGGGAATGACGGGACAAAGTTAAGGGAATGACGGAGCAGGGATAAGGGAATCACGGAGCAAGGGTAAGGGAACGACTGACGGTCGGACTCTCCTTGGCCGGTCAAAATCGCTCCAGCGATTTGTTGAACTGCGACGATTTTTCACGCTCCATGCCCATAAAAAAAGCCCCTGAACGGGGCTTTTTTTATTTCGCTTTTATTTGGCGGTGAGGGAGGGGTTCGAACCCTCGATACCTTGCGGTATACACACTTTCCAGGCGTGCTCCTTCGACCACTCGGACACCTCACCTAATTCATTCGCTTCGCTTAATTCCCAACCGACCGCGCTTTCCGCGCCCGCTGAAACAGCGAAATTCCGGGTACCGCGGCATGCCAGCACCCCAACGAAGGCGGCAAACTTTACACAAGTGGATTGGCAAACGCAATGCTTTAGCACGAGAAAAACCCACAACGGCAAGCGACGAATTTGCCAGAGCGAAAAGCACGCAACTGCGAGCGACCTTGTTTTGTTATTCCAGACGAAACGAGGGTGAGCTAGCGCATATGCGCTTTGTGAACCATACTCAATCTGATCACATTTTCATCCGAGCAATAAACTGGCCAAAGTTTTTGCCCTTGATCTGACGAACTGACGTTCCGCCTATGGGTGCCGCTAATTTCATTTTGATCCTCGTCGCCGAAGTCCTGGCCGTCAGCCTGTTCGTGACGGTTGTGGTCTTGTGGAAAAATCGCCGCCTGCGCCGCCTGGTCAGCAAACTGCGCGCGCGCGTGGACGAGTTGGCAGCGCAGCAGAAAAAGGCCAAACCCGCGCCCGCGCTGGTCGTACAAAAGGAAGAGACCTACAACGATCAGCTTGGCCAGCAGATCGAGCTGACCCGGGACTACCACCACTCCCTCGGCTCGCGCCAGGACATAGCCCTGGACCTGGACCCGGATTCTCCCCTGCCCCGCCGCACCGCGGCCCTGCGCCACGCGTTCCTGATTGCCGAGAAGGAGGCCACGGCGACCCCAGGCAATATCGGCTGGGACTTTCTCGCGAGTCGATACCGCCAGATCCTCGCCTTCCACGAGGACTACAACACCGCGCCGGACAAAGGTCAGGAAAATCTGGAGCAGCTCAAGGAGGAACTGAACCAGGCGAAAAAACGCATCAACAATCTGGAGCGCTTCAAAACCATGTACCTGGAGCTGGAAGAGCGCTGGGACAAGTGTAAAGACCAGGCGGCCGAGCATTACATCGAGCTCAAGAGCTTGGCGGAGCAAACCGGACAGAAGGAAACCTTCGAACGAGTGCTGGATAGCTATCACACGAGCTACAGCGACCTGGGCGCTATGATTCAACAGGGCTTCAACGAGTCCATCGCCAGCACCATGGCGGACAACCCGGAAGATCACTTACAGGAGATCCGACGGCTGCGCACTATGGCCGCGGATCAGCACAAAATCATTACCGAACTGCAATCCAAGTTGCAGTCGGCCGCCACCAAGGAGGAAAAAGAGCAGGTGGTGGAACATCTGCAGACGGAGCTGCAGAAGCAGGCGCGTTTCCTTCAAGAGTCCGAGACCTGCATCAAATTGATGGAAGACGAGCTGGCCAACAGCAAACAGGAAATGAAGCAGCTGGTGGATCGGCTCGGCCAGCTGCCGCAGCTCAAAGCGGAGCTAAAAGAGCTGCAAAGCGCTGCCGAAACGCACACCCAGGTGGTGGATTCCCTCAAGCAGGAAAACCGCCGCCTGGCGAAAAAGCTCAAACTCGTCCAAGAGGCGCCGCCGGAGGACAGCCAGGAGGCCCGCACCCTGCGCAAGGAATTGACGACCCTGCAGGGCAAATACAATGACCTAGAAGAAAAGTTCTTGAATCTAAAGCTAAAAGAGTAGGTGACCGCACTTACGACGATGGACTTTGAGATGCAAAAATCGTTTAATGCGATTCCAGAAAGGTGAAAATAATATAAATGGGCTCCGGCGATCGCTCAACGAGGGCCCAACTTCCGCGCCGCTTATCTAACACACGGGTCATAGGGCTCTAGAACCCCAGACCGTCAGGTTAAGGCCGGCTAACCGGAGGCACATTATAAATCGGTCGATGAAACGGACTGAAACAAGGCTTTGATGAAAAACAGCTTAGTCATATTCACAGGGTGCACATATGAGTGACTCCTCTGGCAATAAAACAGAGGACATTCAGGATTTTTCACTGCGCCAGCACGACATTCGTGCCCTCATCTGCCTGGCGGCGGCCGGTACCGTTTTGGCCCAAATCCGCTGGCAGGCCATCGACTGGCTGATGGTTTCCATCACCGCCGTCGTTTTTCTGTATACCTTCCTCAGCTACTGGTTCATCAAACGCCGGGCGATCAATCAGAACAAAGCCTTCGACCGCTTTATGACCGCGGACGCCGCCGTCATAGGTGTGGTGCTGAGCTTCTCCGACTTTAATTTACTGCCCACCATACTGTTCATCACCATGGTGCAGTTCAACAGTCTGATCAACGGCGGAATTCGCAAGTGGGCCATCGATAATACGGCGATGATCGCCGGTATTATTCTCAGTTTTTTTGTACGGGCACCCCAGTGGGTATTTTCCGACAAGCTGGAAATCAGCAGCATCAGCCTGATTGGCATCTTCACCTATTTCTGCGCCTACGCCCTCTATGCGCATAAAAAGATCCGCAAGATGGAAATGCACATCAAAAAGCTTTCCAATGAACACACCATGTACAAACTGCGCACCTACAAGCTGTCGCGCTATCTGACGCCCACCGTGTGGAAGGCCATCAACGAGGGGCGGGAAAAATCCCTGACCACTGAACGTAAACGCATTACCGTGTTTTTCTCGGACATCCAGGGGTTCAGCGCCCTGTCGGAGGAACTGGAAGCGGAGACTCTGACGGAGCTGCTAAATTCCTATCTCACGGAAATGGCCCGCATCGCCACCAAACATAAAGGCACCATCGACAAATTTATGGGGGACGCCGTGATGGTGATTTTTGGCGATTCCCAGAGCGAAGGCCTGAAAACCGACTGCCTGCGCGCGGTGTCGATGGCGATCGAAATGCGCAAAAAGATGAAGGAACTGCAGCAGCGTTGGTACAACCAAGGCATCAAAAAACCGCTGTTGATCCGCATGGGCATCAACACGGGCTTCTGTACCGTCGGCTCATTTGGTACCAGCCACTATATGGATTACACGGTGCTCGGTACCCACGTCAACCTGGCATCGCGCCTGGAATCGGCCGCTGAGCCCGGCGAAATCCTGATCTCCCACGAGACCTACTCGATGATCAAGGACGTGGTGATGTGCCGCGACAAGGGCCAGATCNNGTGAAGGACGTGGTGCTCTGCCGCGATAAAGGGGAAATCACAGTAAAAGGCTTCAGCCATCCGGTGCGAGTGCACCAGGTGATCGACTTCCGCAAGGACCTGGGCAAGGACCAGAGCTGGTTCGAGGACAATACGGACGGCTTCTCCATGCACTTGGACCTGGAGAAAATCCGCAATTACGACAAGGAGCGCGTGCTGGAGGTGCTGCAAAAAGCGGCGGACCGCCTGCGGGAAAAAATCATCAACTGACCTACTGCCGTGCCCTGGTCTACTGCCGTGCCCTGACCTACTGCCGCGCCCTGACCTACTGCCGAGCAGCAGTCACTACCGGCGGCGCCATGGAACACAAGCTGCGGAAGGGATTGATGTCCAATCCGCCACGGCGGGTGTAGCGCGCATACACCCACAAATCTTCCGGCCGCCCCGCCGCCAGCAAATCGGCAAAAATCCGCTCGACACAATGTTCGTGGAAGTCCCGGTGCTGCCGGTAGCTGACGACGTAGGCCAAAAGGTCTTCCGGCACCAGCGCCGGCCCGCGCCAACCGATCCAAAGACTCGCCCAANNGCCCAGTCGGGCTGGCCCGTCACTGGGCAATTGCTCTTTAGCAAATGGCTGCACCAAACGTCGTCGAATCGGCCCTCCGCCACCTGCAACCGCTCCGGCCGCGGCGCAGAGTCCAAATTGCGCAGAGGCAAAGAGTCGAGCAACACGGCATGCACGCCCTTCCGACTCCGGTACTGCATGAACTCGTCCAACCCAAACAAACGAGTCTCGACGGCGGCGCCGGCCGCCAAGCTGAGATCGCGCACTAAAATGCCCTGCAATTCCTCCGCGGAGGCGATTTCCGTTTGATTGAAGGAGTTGAGATAGTACTTGAAAGATTTGGACTCAATTAGATTCGGGCTCGTAGCCGGCACACGGAATTCCGCTATGGCGATTTCGGGTTTACCGCCGGGGGCGAGCCAACTCAGCTCGTAGGCGGTCCATATATCCAGACCATGGACTTGGGTGTCCGGTCGCGCCCTCGGCAGGGCCACCAGCAAAGTTGGATCATAGTGTTCCACATAGGCTTGCGCCTGGCCGAGCTTAACGCCCGTCAATGAATCTTTCACGCAAATTACCTCAGGTGCGCAGCCGCTTGCCTTTTTGCAGCAAGTACCAAGCGTAAACATAGGCCACCAGCACCATCAGACTTATGCCCGCGACGGCGACAGTGATATTGACATCCGAAACACCGAGAAAGCCATAGCGGAACGCGTTGACCATATAGAGAATGGGATTGAACTGGGACACGCCCTGCCAGAACGCCGGCAGCATATCGATCGAATAAAACACGCCGCCAAA
>DJFO01000217.1:19044-21622 GCA_002432555.1 Marinagarivorans sp. UBA5870 | reverse complement strand
CATCACTAAAGATCACGCAGTTGAATTGAAGCTGCTGACGCGGAATTTTCTGCAGCCAGAATTGGGAAAATCCAACTGGATGGGGATCTATGCCGACAAATTGGATATGCGCAGGCATGACCGCCGCCGCACTGGCCAGCAAGCTGCGAAAGGGGCGCATATCAGTGTCCCACACCTCGTCAAAGGTCCTTTCGTCCAACGGCAACTCATCGTGGCTGTCCGCCTCCACGGCACCGTGGCCGGGAAAATGTTTCAGAGTCGCCCGCATTCCCGCCGCAGCCATGCCGTCGATATAAGCGGCCCCAAGATCACTCACCGTAGCGAAATCGGCGGCAAAAGATCGGTCACCGATCACGGCACTGAAGGATTCGTCGGCATCCACCACCGGAGCGAAAAGNNGCGAGAAGCTCCGCCGCCATTAACCAGCTCGCCTGAGCCGTGACGGCCCGGGCCCGGTTGGGATCTCGTAAATAAAGTTCACCAAGTTTCTGCAAAGGTGGCAGCCGGGTAAAACCTTCTTTAAACCTTTGCACCCTCCCACCCTCCTGATCCACTGCGAGCAATAGGTTGGGACGCGCGGTGCGCACCTGGGTAATCAGGCGCATCAGTTGTGCAGGTGACTCGTAGTTCCGCCGAAAAAAAATTACACCGCCCACCTGTGGGTGTTGGAGAATTTCCGCTTCCTCGGCCAATAATTCGGTACCTGTTATATCGAGGACGACAGGCCCGAGCGCTGACTCAACCGACATGTTGATTGTTGGGGCTGCTGAGCAAGCCACTCAAGCCGTCAATGAGATAATCGAGTACCTGGTTCATTTCGGTATCGACTTTTTGCTCGTCGTGCAAAATCGCCCGGATCGAGTCAAAGCTGCCAAAGGTGAAAATCGCTGCGCCCAAAATGAAATTGAGTCGCCAGTAAAAGACAATGGGATCCAAATTCGGCTGGGTCTTCTTGAGCCACCCGATAAACCGATTGTAGGTTGACCCGTAGCTGTGGGCGAGATAAGAGCGCAAATGTTCCTGCGCTTGGGTATAGGCAAGGCCGAGCAGGCGCATGAACCGCTGCGGTTTTTCGTTGATCGACCCAACGGAATCAGTCAGAGAATCAATCAAAATCCGCAGCAACTTTTCCACCTGCGGCTCCTGCCCTGCCACCATGCTCACTTCCATCTCGCTCAGGCGTCGCTCCAACTCCCGGCAAAACGGCGAAAGAAATTGACTGAAGACGGCTTGGATCAGCGACTTTTTGGTGCCGAAGTGGTAGTTGACCGCCGNNCCCGTAATGGTGCGCAAGGAGGTCTCGGCGAAACCACGCTCGGCAAAGAGGATGGTTGCAGCCCGCAAAATTCGCTCTACTGTTTCACCATTGGTCATGACAATGCCCCATCATTGTTCAAGATCTCGGGAAAATACGCGCGGGTGCGCAATCTTGTCAAGGACCACTCACCTTTGGCGGAGCAATAGTCTAGGCCGCCTTTTTTATACTGATTCTTAATTTACCGCCAAAGGCGTCGCGCGACCCTTTTATATCTGCTTGAAGCCACTGCTGGGAACAAGAAAGTTTTCCTTCGGGGACAGCCACTTAAACCAAGCAGGCAAATTAACGGCGCCGCCGGCGGCCGATTTCGTTCGTCGCCAAAAAAGGCGAAATGCGCTCTAACGTGTTAGCTTAATTTTTGCACTCACCCAAAATGGAGGCCCGACTTATGCTGACACCCCGTCCGAGGATCGGCTCCTGGTACGAGAACGCCTATCTCGAAACCATTTTCGAAGTGGTAGCGATCGATGCAAATCACGGCACAATCGAAATTCAATACGACACGGGCGACCTCGATGAACTGGAGTTCGAGGAATGGCGGGCCGGTCGGTTTTTGCCGGCGGCACCACCGGACGACGCCCACGCGGGTTACGGTTTGACCAGTGAAGACGCCTGGGACGATGACCTCCAACCTGAGAATCCTCTGTTCGACAACACGGACCGCTACGACCTAACCAGCCATGCCGACTTTGAAGACTGGTAACCGCAAGGCTGAGCGCGGCCGGCCGCTTGTTGCATTCACACGGATACTGTATATAATCACAGATGCTGTACATATCAACAGATTCCCGTGGAGACCAACATGTCCGACCTCACTCAAAGACAGCGCGAGGTGCTCGAACTGATCAAGGCGCAGATCGAGGAAACAGGCTTTCCTCCCACCCGGGCAGAGATCGCCCAAATTCTCGGTTTCCGCTCGGCGAACGCCGCCGAAGAACATATCNNTCATTGAAATTGTGGAAGGCGCGTCGCGCGGAATACGGCTGCCAGCAAAGGAGCGCGGTATCCCGGTTGTCGGACGGGTAGCCGCTGGCAATCCCATTCTGGCGGAAGAACATATTGAGGAATACTGTCCGATCCCAGACCACTTTTTCCGAATCCGCGCTGACTACCTGTTGAAAGTCAAGGGGATGAGCATGCGCGATGCCGGTATTCTCGACGGCGACTTGTTAGCGGTGCACAGCACTACGCAAGTACGCAATAACGACATAGTCGTCGCGCGTATCGAAGACGAAGTGACCGTAAAACGTTTCCGGCGCA
>DJFO01000217.1:0-18995 GCA_002432555.1 Marinagarivorans sp. UBA5870 | reverse complement strand
CAGCCCAACACCCTTTCCCAGAATGCACGCGCCAATGCCGTGGGCAACGGCGGCATCACCGAGATCGTTCTGCCCAATAATGAAAGCTCTCGTCTGTACCTGCCTTCGCTCGCTTTTTTGAGTCGCGAAGGCACCGACCGCTGGCTGACGTGGATAGTGCCGCAAGGGATTACCAAACACCTGCTCCAGCAATACGGTTTTGATTTTAGTAAAACCCGGTTTATTTACTCGAAAAGCACCGAGCAGTGTTTTTGGTTGTTATGGGAAGCGCTGGCGGAAGGCAACAGCCACACGGTCGTTGGCAGTCCAGGCCGTTTGAGCGATTACCAGCTCAACCGACTGGAACATGCGGCGCTCACCGGCCGATGCCACGGATTATTGCTGCGCGACCGGCAACCGCTGAGCCACTGACGGCTTGCTTGGACGAGTGTTTGAGTGAGAGATTTTTTATTCTAGATATTTCTGCTCTCTCAGCGGTTGCAACCCGAGCTACTCTCAATCCCTTCCTCCCCGAGCGGTTGCAACAAGAGCCGTTAATGCAGTAGCCGAGCCGCCGGCGGGGACTCGTCCGATTCCTCTTCTTCATCCATTTGCGCCACTATGTCCAGGCCGGCCTCCAGCATCGTTTTTGCAACCTCAAAGCGCGCCGCCCCCAGATAATCATTGGACTCTGCTGAAAAACGAATGGTGACCAAGGGTTCTTCGTTCGCCGCCGAACGCCGCAGAGCAATATCTCCATTGTCCAACTCGACGATTTCATAAAACGAAGGATCTTCAAATTTCGACATAATGGCCTTTAACCTGGTGATGCACCCGACGAAATTAATATTCGACGTGTCCTGTCCGTTGCCGCACTACAAGCGCGCGACACTCCTCGACAAGGGCAGCAAGGCTTTTCAACTCAGGTTCTTGGGAAATAGGAAAATTTTGGGACGAAGCAATGAGCGCCGTGCCCGATCCGGACGCCAGATCCGATTGGAAAATCTCGCCCTTTAAGGACCGGGAGTCGTCAACCGCCCGCAACTCGCGTAAATAACCGTGTAGGCGGTACAACCATGTCCCGGGAGCTCGGCCCAAATCTGCCAGCTCCTGTAAATCGGCGCTCGGCACGGCTTGCAGTGCATCGGTTATCACTGCCTCGTTTAGGGTCCATTGGTGAGTCCACTTCCGATTGCCGGAGGAGCGCACCAACTCCAACAAATAGCAACACAGTGCCTGCTCAAGCTGCCAACACACTGCACTCGCGAGCGCCTGGGATGCCTGCGTATTATCTACCAACGCCATTAGGCGATCGGCGAAACCCAGCAGTTGATCAACTTTCCGCCCCAGGTGATCGGACATAGTGACTAACCTTTTCCGGCACCACTTTTGGCAGCGCCTTTTTTCGGCGCCTCCTGCACACGCCATCGGCCACCGTCATAAAAGGCCCGCCAACCGGTGGGCTTTCCATCGACTTCCGATTGCACGTAGTGCTCTTTGCTTTTTCGGCTGAAACGCACCACCGCGGGAAGACCTTCCGGATCGGCCACGGGCGCCGCCAGCAGATAATGGTATTTGGGATCCATCTCCTGTTTATGAGGTATCAATTCCCGCACTAGAGGAGCGCGAGTCTCCCGATTTTTCGGGAACTGGCTCGCCGCCAAGAACAGACCCGACGCACCGTCGCGCAGCACATAGTGATCGTCAACCTTGTCGCATTTCAACTCGGGCATGGCGATGGCGTCCATCTTCGGGGGTGCGGCTTCACCGTTGCGCAACAGCTTGCGGGTGTTGCTGCAGGCTTCGTTGGTACAACCGAAGTATTTGCCAAATCGGCCCGTCTTCAACTGCATTTCACTGCCGCACTTGTCACACTCAAGCACGGGGCCTTCATAACCTTTGATTTTGAACGACCCTTGCTCCACCGCAAAACCGGGGCAGTCCGGATTGTTACCGCAGATATGCAGTTTCCGGTTTTCATCGAGCAGGTAGCTGTCCATGGCGGCATTGCAGAGTGTGCAGCGCCGTTTGGAACGCAGTTGTTTGGACTCAGCTTCTTCATCCTTGTCCGCGTCGACCGCTTCGTCACCAGGCACCAGGTTTTTCGTATTTTTGCAGCGCTCCTTGGGCGGCAACGCATAACCGGAGCAACCGAGGAACACGCCGGTGGAGCCAATGCGAATTTGCATGGGGCGACCGCATTTGTCGCACACGATATCGGTTTCTGTCGGCTCATTGCCGCGCATTCCAAACTCAGCGCCCTGAGCTTTGGCCAACTTGTTGGAGAAGTCCGCGTAAAATTCGTCCAATAACTTGTGCCAGTCCTTCTGGCCGGTGGCGACCGAGTCCAAGGCCTCTTCCATGTTGGCGGTGAAACCGTAGTCCATGAGATCGCTGAAGCTCTCCACCAGGCGCTCCGTGACCACGTCGCCCATTTTGTCGGCATAAAAGCGGCGATTCTTCACGTGCACATAACCGCGCTCCTGGATGGTGGAAATAATGGAGGCGTAGGTGGATGGCCGACCGATACCGCGTTTTTCCAACTCACGCACCAGACTGGCTTCGCTGTAGCGGGCGGGCGGCTTGGTGAAATGCTGGGATGGAAGGAGCTTCTCGAGGGACAGGCGATCACCGACTTTGACATCGGGAAGTAGGCCTTCATCTTCTTTTTTAGCCACCTGCGGCGCCACTTTCAGGAAGCCGTCGAAGCGAATCACCCGTCCCTTGGCTTTCAGTTGATAATCGGCAGCACCCACGACCACCGTGGTGCTAGTGAATTGGGCCGGGGTCATCTGGCATGCGACAAATTGCTGCCAGATCAGGCTGTATAAACGCTCGGCGTCCCTATCCATGCCGGAGAGCTGGTTCGGCTGCAAATTGACGTCCGAGGGGCGTATGGCTTCGTGAGCTTCTTGAGCGCCTTCTTTGCTGGAGTAGTAATTGGGCTTTTCCGGCAGATAGGTTTTACCGAAGTTTTCTTCGATATAGCCCCGGCAAGCCGTGATCGCATCGGCGCTCAAGTTGGTCGAGTCGGTCCGCATGTAGGTGATGTAACCGGCCTCGTACAGGCGCTGCGCCAGCATCATGGTCTTCTTAACACCGAAACTGAGTCGCGTGCTCGCCGCCTGCTGCAAAGTGGACGTGATAAAAGGGGCGGAAGGTTTGGATTGAGTCGGTTTGTCTTCCCGGGCGACGACTTTGTACTCGGCGTGCTCCAGTGCCTGGACTGCGCGCTGGGTCTGCTCCCCAGTCTTGGGCGCAAAGTCTTCCCCCTTGAACTTGAACACGTCGTACTTGGCCTGCTCGCCCGCCGCCGTGTCGAGCAGAGCCGCGAGATTCCAATACTCCTCCGGGACAAATGCGCGAATTTCGCTTTCCCGCTCGGTGATCAGCCGCACGGCGACCGATTGCACGCGGCCGGCGGAGAGTCCACGGGCAATTTTTTCCCACAACAGCGGCGAAACCATATAACCGACAATACGGTCCAGAAAACGGCGGGCCTGTTGCGCGTTTACCCGATTCAGGTCCAATCTGCCTGGTTGTTTGAAAGCCTGCTGTATCGCGGTTTTGGTGATTTCGTTGAATACCACCCGCCTGTAGCGCTCCGGATCGCCGCCTATGGCTTCGCGCAAGTGCCAGGCAATCGCCTCCCCTTCCCGATCCAAGTCGGTCGCGAGGTAGATTTCATCGGCGGTGGCCGCAAGACGCTTGAGCTCGTCCACGACCTTCTCCTTGCCGGGCAGAATCTCGTAATGGGCCTCCCAGTCGTTATAGGGATCGACCCCCATGCGCTTGATGAGCTGGTCGCGTGTTTTGCGGCGTCTGTGCTCCTCTTTTTCGGAGGGCGTCATCTTCCGCGTTTTTGCCGCTTCCGCCGCACGCGCCTTGGTATCCACCGGTCCAGCAGAACCGCTTGTTGGCAAATCCCTGATATGGCCCACACTGGATTTGACCACGAAGTTGCTGCCGAGATACTTGTTGATGGTTTTCGCCTTGGCCGGCGATTCCACAATGACCAGTGACTTCCCCATTCGATGCCTGCTATTCAATTAGAGAGAAAGGACCCCGTCGACACCTGTTATCCAAGGTCGGGGATCCATTTGCGGCGGTAGCCGCCGATAGGCTGCCTGGCGCATAAGGTGCGCATATATAAGTCTTGCACCTCATAAGGTCAAGTGAGCATAAAGACAAGGCGACGCCGCCGGTGGGCTCATAGGACTCCGCCGGCCGGGCGAGACTACCCTGGTGCACGGCACGCTAAAAGCCTGTTTTTCTTAGCTTTATTCGGTAAAAAACCATTGGAAAATGCAGTCGAGCGCCGGTTTGCTACGCTTAAGCATACGAATGAACGGGCGCGTCCGGGGCATCTTGTTTTTATCGACTTCCTATGAGCAGTATCACTGGCGTCATCTTATTTCTCGTGTTGATCGTGTTTTCCCTGGTGGTGGTGAGCTTCGCCAACCGGGTGCAAACGCGCAATCGTCTCGCCCGTCAGAAAGTCCAACAGATGCGCCGCCGCATCGATGAGCTGGACGAAATATGCACGGCGGTAGAACCGCTGTTGGAAAACACGTTTATACCCAAGCTGATCAATGACGAGATTCTCGACCTGATCCAGAGCATTAAACAGCTGGACGCGAACGCGAGCTATATTGACCTGAAATTAGAGCAGGCACAGGCTCTAGCGCAGACGCTCGATGCCGGGCAGCGCAGCCAACCGTTTCATCGTGCACAATCGAGCGACGCTGCCATCGCCAAACACAAACACTATCTCAACGACGCTGCGCGCGTGGTGCGCCGCCACCAGTCCCTCGGCCGGTTGCAGAACACCGAGATGGACGCCTATATCCGCGAGTTGGCCTGGGCTCATCTAATGGTCGACGTCATCTCTCACGTGGTTCAAGGACACAAGGCGGTCAGTCGAGACGATCCGGTGGTCGCCTACGGTTATTATCGACGGGCGCAAAATCTTTTGATGGGAACCCAATTGACGGACGAAAGGCGACACAAGTTTATTCGCGAGCTGGCCGATATCTTGGCAGGCAAANNGAGGTGGAGTTCAATCCGGTCTCCAAGCCGAACTTCGCCGGCGTCAACGCCGCGGATATCGAAAAACTCAATCCGTCGAACGGTGCATATAAGGCGACATGATCTGGGCGTATCGCTCTAACCAAGCCAGCACCCGGGCATATTCCGCCCTACCGCCCGCCTCGGTCCAATAAGCGCGCAGACCAAGGCGCGTCGCTTCGATGGCAACCACCGTTGAGGGGAGGGCTTGCAGGCTCTCCTCCAACAACGGCACCAGGTTCGCCGGCGCCCTGTGCTGCCCGCGCCACTGCCAAACGCCGGCCATATGAATTTCATGCGTATACGTCTGCTTTTCCAGGGCCCATTCCTCGCCACCAAATTTTTGCCGCTCGTCCCGCGGCCATCGCAATTCATAGGCCGCCACCGTGCGGCCGAGAATCTTCTGCAGTTCGACCCGGAGTCCCCGTTGCGCAGCCTCCAATCGCAGGGCGGCAAGTTGCTGCTGATGCCGGTTGGGTTTGAGCAGTAACAGCGGTCCCAGCATCATGGCGAAGACCAGCACAATGATGAGTACTACAGTCCAGGTCATAGGTATTCCCCCTGTGAAACCGATGGCAATCCACCGGCGATTTTCGAGTACACTGCACAGTGCCGCAAGCACGCGACGGTCAACCTACGGGTGCTCGCTGCGGTCTATACCAGCAATGGGTCCAAATAAATAGAGGATCGATTTATGAATACCTACAGCCACATACTGGTCGGCCTTGATCTATCCCCTGATGAATCGCAAATCGTTGCGCAAAAAGCCGTGGCGCTGGCGCGTCTGCAAGGCGCCAAGCTCAGCCTCCTGCACGTCATAGAACCCGTCACTTTTGCTTATGCCGGCGATATCCCCATGGACCTTACCGAAACCCAAGTGGTCATTGAGGACCAAGCCGAAAAACGCCTGGCTAATTTTACCGCCGGTCTCGGTTATCCCGTCAGCCACAGCAAGGTAGTTCTCGGCCAAACCGCGGTTACGCTGCGGGAAACCGCGGCAGACCTGGGGGCGGATCTCATCGTTGTCGGCAGCCACGGCCGCCACGGTCTCGCCCTGTTGCTTGGCTCTACGGCCTCGGATGTGCTGCACGGGGCCAAGTGCGACGTTCTCGCGGTACGGGTTTAGAACGCCGCGCCCTCAACCGCCCTCACGCTGGCTTTCCAGTTCCTCCCAGCGGTCGTAACAGCGCTGGAGGTCGAGGTTCTTTGCCTCCAGCGCGGCCGTGACACGGCCGATTTCCGCAGCGTTTTGCTGATAGAAGCCGGACTTGGCCATCTCCCCTTGCAGCTCGGCGACTTCCCGCTCCAAACGTTCGATCTTGGCCGGCAGCCCATCAAGCTCCACCTGCAATTTGTAGGACAGCTTTTTCACCGGCAACCGGCGGCTCTCATCTTTCGTTTCCTGTGCGTCGCCGGCCGCCGCCGCAGGGGCGGCTTCCGGGGTCGCCAGAGTCTTGTACCAAACACCACCCTGCCGCACCCAATCCAGATAACCGCCGACATATTCCTTCAGAACGCCATTGCCTTCGAAACCTATTGTGCTAGTAACGACGTTGTCGAGGAATTCCCGATCGTGGCTCACCAGGATCAGGGTGCCGCTATAGGCGAGTAACAGATCCTCCAGAAGGTCGAGGGTCTCCGCATCCAGGTCGTTGGTAGGTTCGTCCATGATGAGGCAGTTGGCCGGTTTGCTGAACAGCTTCGCCAACAGCACTCGGTTGCGCTCGCCGCCGGACAGAGCGCGAATGGGCGTGCGAGCACGCTCACCGCTGAACAGAAAGTCCTGCAGATAACCAATCAAATGTTTTGACTTGCCGTCGATATCAATGTATTCCCGCCCCTCCGCGATATTGTCTATGGCGCTTTTGTCCAGCTCGAGTTCATCGCGCAGCTGGTCGAAATAGGCCACCGACAGCTTGCTGCCCAGACGCACCTCGCCCGAGGTCGGCTTCAAGCTACCCATCAGCAGTTTCAGGAAAGTGCTCTTGCCCACTCCATTGGGTCCTATCAGACCTATCTTATCGCCGCGCACGATAGCGCCGCTGAAGTGGGCCACTATGGGCTTGTCGTTCCAAGCAAAGCTGACGTCTTTGAATTCGGCTACCAATTTGCCGGAGGGGACATCGCCGGCCAGCGCCATGCGCGCGTTCCCCTGGCGCTCGAGCCGTGCCGCGCGCTCGACGCGCAATTGCTTGAGCGCGCGCACACGCCCCTCGTTGCGAGTGCGCCGCGCCTTGATCCCTTGGCGAATCCAGACTTCTTCCTGGGCGAGTTTTTTATCGAACTCGGCATTGCGTTTTTCTTCGTCCGCTAACTTCTGAGCGCGGAACTCGAGAAAGCTGCGATAGTCTCCATCCCACTGCGTAAGCACCCCGCGATCGAGTTCACCTATGCGGTTGGCCACCGCGCGCAAAAACGCCCGGTCGTGGGTGACGAATACCACGGCGCCGCTGAAATCGAGCAACTGTTTTTCCAGCCATTCGATGGAGACTATGTCCAGGTGGTTGGTCGGCTCGTCGAGCAGAAGCACGTCGGGTTCGCTGACCAGTGCCCGTGCGAGGGCAACACGTCGCCGCCAACCGCCCGAGAGGTCGGCAAGGCGCGCATCGCCGTCGAGTTCGAGGCGCGTTAGCACCTGCTGGATACGATTCTGAGCGCTCCAACCGTCGGCCGCTTCGATCCGCTGCTGAATGCGGCCGAGCTCTGCCAGGTCACTCGCGTCACCCTGCTGGGACAGCACTGCGTAACGCGCAAGATCCGCCCCGAGGCCGGCCAGGCCGCCGGCAACCACGTCGTAGACGGAGCTGTCCGGGTATTCCGGCAAATCCTGCTGCAAGCCGGCGATTCGACAGCCGGGTTCACGCCAGACGGTGCCGCTGTCGGGATCGACCCGGCCTTCAATGGTCTTGAGGAGCGTCGACTTACCGGCACCATTGCGGCCGATGAGACACAAACGGTCGCCCTTCCTGATCAAGAGAGAGAGATCGTCGAAAATAACCTGCTCGCCGTGGTGCAAGTGCAGATTGTCGAGTTTAATGAGGTTCATAGGAAAGCCGTAGGGCGGAAGCGGTAGGGATAACAAGAGCGCGCGGCATCTTGCATGAATGCCGGGCGAAAATTCAACCTCATTCGCCGTCCCGAGGTGGCGAAAGTGGAGTTTTTCAACAAAACTTGTTGTGTGGAAGTCATGGGCTTGGCAGACAAGCTTAAAGTTGTTTGTTAATTTATAGTGGTTTACGACGAACCAGAGTTACTGAGTTTCAGATTTATGGTGGTTAACCTTTTTAGGCGACTGGCGATACACGGTGGGATTCTGTTGGCTTTGGTCGCCTCCCCCGTAGCGGCTCAACCCGTAGCCACAGATACGGACACTCAACTCGCGAGTCACCGTTTCCATTATCAAAAAGCGAAAGCGGCCCTCGCGCAGAAGAACACCAAAGCGTATAAAGAGCACCTGGCGAAATTGGGCAACTATCCGCTGCGCCAATACTTGGAGTTCACCGAGCTGCGCAACCGTTTTGCCGACCTCCGCCCCGCGGAGATAGACGCATTTCTGGCGGAGTACCCAAACTCGTTTCTCGCTTCCCGCCTGCGCACCAACTATTTGCACCTGCTGGCCAGCCGGCAGAAATGGACCGATTTTACCCGCTATTACGCGTCCGCCGGCACCAACTCTTTGGAGCTGCACTGCCAGTCCCTCATCGCTCGCATCAAGACGAATGACAAGACCGCTTACGATGAAGTCGCACCTCTGTGGGATGTAGGCAAGTCGCAGCCGCGTGCCTGCGATCCCCTCTTCACCCTGTGGCGCAGCAGCGGCCGGTTAACCCAGGACCTGGTGTGGAGCCGCTTCGACAAAGCAGTGAATGCCGGGGAAGTCGGTTTGGCCCAGCATCTGGCGAAACAGCTCACGACCTATAAGACTCACGCCAGTCTCTATCTCCAAGTCCACGCCAACCCCAAGCTGATCACCCAACGTGACCGCTTTCGGGCGCAGGACCTGCCAACCCAACAGATCATTGCCTACGGCATCAAGAAACTTTCCGCCAAACAGCCGCGGGACGCGCTCTATCAATGGCAGATGTATGAAGCGCAGCAGCTGTTCCCGGAAGAGCTGATGGTCGCCACTAAACTCGCCATTGTGAAACGCCTGATCCGAAACGGTGACGCCCAGGAGGCCCAGTCGCTGCTGAGCTACTCCCACTTGCTCCGCCATGAGGACGTGCTCGACGAGCTACTGCGAGAAGCTCTTGCGGATGGTGATTGGCAACGCTTGGCGGACGGGCTGCAATTGCTGACCGACGAAACGCGCAAGAACGAACGCTGGCTGTACTGGGCCGCCCGAGCCCAGGAGGTCCTCGACCGCTCACTGCCCGGTTTTGGCAACCCGGAAACCATCTATCGCGAACTCGCGCAAAATCGTAGTTTTTATGGCTTTCTGTCCGCCGACAAGGTCCGCCTCACCTATGCCTTGGTAGACCAATCCACCGCGTTGGACGCGGCTTTCATTAAAGAAGTGGAACAGTCACCGGCGATGCAGCGTACGTACGAGCTGTGGCTGACCGGCAATCTGACGGAGGCTAAAGCCGAGTGGCTGCACGCGTCCCGCCAGATGAACGATCGGCAACTGGCCGCGGCGGGACAGCTCGCACGCGACTGGGGCTGGTATAGCACTGGCATCCAGACCATGATCAATGGCAACCTCTGGAACGAACTCACCGTGCGCTTTCCCCTCGCCTACCAGGACGAGATCACTAAGGTTGCCAATGCCACCCGGCTCGAGCCGACTTTCATTTACGCGATTGCCCGGCAAGAAAGTGCGTTCGACTCCAACGCACGGTCACCCGTCGGCGCCATGGGCCTGATGCAGATCATGCCTCAAACCGCCCTCTTCACCGCGCAAAAATCCGGTATCAAACATAAACAGGCCAAAGATCTGCTGCAGGCCGAGCACAATATGCGCCTGGGCAGCCTTTACCTGAACCATCTGATGCAGACGTTCAAAGGCAATCGGATTTTGGCGGCGGCCGCCTACAATGCTGGTCCCAGTAGGGTTAACCGATGGTTGAGTCAGCAGGGCAAAGAAAAACCGGTCGATGTCTGGATCGAAACCATTCCTTTCAAAGAGACGCGGCAGTATGTGCAGAACGTACTCTGCTTCTCGGTGATCTACGGTTACCGGCTCGGCCAGCCCACGGTGTTCCTGTCCGAGGCGGAGGCCAAACAATACTTGTGAGTTCATTTTGAGTCGGAACCTGGTCATGGTCGATAGCCCATCTACTCCCCAGGCGGTGACTGACTGGTCCCATGTCCGGGAAACCATCAACATGCTCTATCTGGCGGTCTGCCAGATAGAGGCAACCCTCGGCGATAGCAATAGCGCGGTGGAGACTCTGACTCAATCATTTCTGCGACTCGCGGAACACGCTAAGTCCGTCGACCAGCAGATTCAGGATATTCAACAGGTGGAAGACCTCGTCCGTTTCAAGCGCGGTATCAGCGATGCCGCCGGAGAAATGGGCAAAAATATCAATGCCTCCATCGAGGCGTTCCAGTTTTACGACCGTATTTGCCAGCGGTTGGATCACGTGGCGCGCGGTCTGGAAAACGTTTCTCGAGTCATGGCGGACGACCAGCAGATCGATAACCCGGCGGCTTGGGAGCGGATCCAGGGCAGCATCAAAAACAGCTATACCATGGAAGCGGAAAGGATAATGTTCGAATTCATCATGCGCGGAGGTTCGGTGCAGGAGGCGCTGCAGATTTACCGCCATCACTTCAACCGGCCGGAAACCTTCGACGGCAGCAAAGACGAAATCCTCTTGTTTTAAGGTGCGCTAGCTGCGAGCCAATTTTCCAGCGCTGCCAAATCGAATGGCCATGGGAGTTCGGCTCCACTGCGAGGCTCCTGCACCACCGGAATCAACAACCCATAGTGTTCGATCAGCTCGTCCGAGTTGGCGATTTCAACGGCTTGCCATAACAGTTTTCGCCCCGCGACGGCGGCTAACAGCAGTTCGGCATTCTCACAGAGGTGGCAGCCAGAGGTAGTGAAAAGCTTGAGAAAGGTCATAGGCGCGTCGAACAAAATCAGACGCGATATTTAAACAATTCGGTCTCGGCCCGTCCAGATTGTCATACGGTCTCACAGAAAAGCGCGAGCAGCCGGCCCGAGGAAGGCGGAGCGCGGGTCTTGTGGACGGGTAGAACGCGCGACCCAGTCCAGCAGATCCGCCACCAAACTGCGCGGCTGCTGCAAATGTTCGGCAGCCTCGCCCGCTTGCTGGACGCTCGCGGAAAACTGCTCCAAAGCGGCCAGCGGGCCGGGTACTTCTCGACGCTCCACTTGCGCCACCTCGGTTCGCTGCATATGCAGGGAAATCCGGAAGTCGGCAATCTCTCCCGTGTCGAAAGTCATGTCCGAAGCCAATTCGAAGGCGCGATCCAAGTTGCCGCCATAAAATTGCGCAGAAATATCGCCCACCTGCCCCAACAGATCGGTCAGAGCCTGCAACTCGCCCTCGTCGAGGGCGCCCTCCACGGCAAAGCTGAAGCCGCTCAGCTGTTCGCCTTCGACCGCCAATCCCGCTGCGCCCGCGCCGCGGGTGAACTGGGAGACGCCGGTCTGGCTATTGTTCATTCGAATGGTCACGGCATCACCGTCGGCCGTATGCAACTTCAGGGAAAAATCTCGGCTTTCCCGCACTCCGTAAGCAAAGGTCTCGCCGGTTGCCGCGGCGCGCGGTCGGCCCAGGTGTTCGTAGGTAGGCATTTTTTGCGCGGCCTTCTGATATTGCTCGATAATCTGGACATCGCGCAGCACCGCCGAGAGCAGCGCTTTACCGGGCTGGACCGCCACGGAATTTGAGCCACCGGCGGCGGGCGCAGTGATCGGAGCCATCACTGGCACGGCCGCTTCGCTGGAGATTTCCGGCAACTCTACTTCAACCCCCAATTCCTCGGCGAGATCTTGGATTCCGGCCAATACTTGGGTGCGGGTACCTTCAATTTCCTGCCGAACGCCATCGTCCAGCATGCCGCTGGCCGACAGCTGCTCAAAAGCTTGACCGTAACCCGCCAGAAAACCGTCGAGGCCGGCTTGCAGCCGGCTTTGCAATTCCTCCTGCGTCGCGCCTTCGGCAAGATCGCGCTGCAATTGCGCGTCAATGAACCGGAGGACCGTGTCGGCAAAGGGATTTCGAGGTGCCGCTTGCTCGTCTATAGCGGCGTAGGCTTCGACCCCGAGACTGCGGTGAGAATAACTGACCGAACCACCGCTGATCTCAACTCGCGTTGCCTGTACTTCGGCCCGCACTTCGACCACTGCGCCCTGCGGGACAGCGGGCGTCTTGGGCAGAGCGGGATACGCGGAAGCAGGACTGGAAACAATGGGCGGGAGCATTGGGATAAACCTCAGGGCCGGACACACGCTTATCGGCCGGTTGAACCGAAACTTGAGCCGCGCAAGTCACTACACGGGAATTCGCCCCAAACGGGCAAGCTGGGATTACCAGTGGAACGGGCGAGCCAAAAAGCCGGCGCGGTTAAGTTCGGTTAGTCAAGATCGGAAACAGCGTCAGAAAACCCGCGGCGCTCGCACCGAACCCGAGCAACTTTATTTGAGATTTTCCACCCACAGTTGTCCCTTGCGCGGGCAGTAGGCAACCCGTCGACCCATACCTCATCCGGCTGAAACGAGACTGTCGGGCTCGGAGCAGCGTGCTTGGGCGACCGGCGGGGTTTTCCCGTTCAAATACCACGCCCGCCCTGGCGAGCCCGAGCGCGAGTCGACGGCAGCAAGTGTGTTTTTCCGGGCGTGCGGCGCACGATTGTTTTGTTCTCGACTTTCTATCAAACTGGCCCGCGCACCTTTCGATCAAACTGGTCCGCGCACCATTAGGAGCGTCACATAATATCGCTTGCATCCGCGACACCCCAGGTTATTTCGGTTAGGCTAAAATTTCTATTTCCGAACGGTATTAAGGACCCTTATGTCGGGTAAACACTACAGCCAAGCCACCGATGTCGGATTGCTCCGCGATAACAACGAAGACACCGTCTTGAGCAATCCGGCACTGGGTCTCTGGTTGGTAGCNNGACGGTATGGGCGGTCACGCCGCTGGTGAGGTCGCGAGCGAAATTACCCGTGTCACCGTCGACAGCGCCGTCAGTAGTGGGCGCTCTTTGGTCGAGGCGATCAATGCAGCCCATCACGCGATCTTGGATGCCTCCCGAGACGGATCAGGCAAATACGGCATGGGTTCGACGGTTGTCGCCCTGCGCACCCTGGGCCGCACTTATCAAATTGCTTGGGTCGGCGACAGCCGTGCCTATTTATGGTCCAATCGGGAACGCGACGGATTCAGTCTGCAGCAGCTCACGGTCGACCACTCCTACGTCCAGATGCTCTACCAATCAGGGATTATCACCGCCGAAGAAATACCCAATCATCCCGATAAAAATGTGATTACTCAGTGCCTCGGTTCGACCGACTTAGCTCAACTCAATGTAGATGTCATCGAGGGAAAATGGCACAAAAGCGACTGGATTTTGCTGTGCAGTGACGGGCTTACCGACACCGTCTCCGATCAGCAAATCTGCAACATTCTCCACCGCGCCGTTGATCCGGACAACGCCGTAGCGACGCTCATAGAAGCGGCGCTGGCCAACGGCGGGNNCCGCCGCACTCAGGAACGGACTTCTCCACCGCTTGCGCACCATCGGCCGCCGACGCGATAAAAGCTGATTCGCCCGAGATAACACCCTTATTTTGTCGTTGAAAGCATCAACACAACTCGATTCAAGATTCCCACTAGATCCCCGCACAATTCATCTAAACTTAAGTTGATGCGCTGGTTCAATAATGCCCAAATCCAATACCCAGCGCTGCGCCTGCAACAGAGCCACAGCTCGGCTAACAAGGCGCTTACATCGGGGACCCATTCATGAATCTCTTTAGTCAACTGGCCGATACTCAGTTTATGCCGCACGGCCATTGTTATTTGTGGCAAGCGGATGTGCTGTGGCTGCACGTCGGATCTAACGCGGTCATCGCCCTGTCCTACTTCCTTATTCCCTTGGCATTGACGATTTTCGCTGTGAAGAACCGCTCCGGCCTTCCGCATCGAGACCTGCTGTATTTATTCATCGCGTTTATCTCCTTCTGCGGTCTATCCCACACGGTGGAAATTTATACCACCTGGGTGCCCGCGTATCGCCTCGAGGGGTGGATCAAAGCCATCACCGCCTCGGTCTCCATTATCACCGCCCTGGTTTTATTACCGAAATTACCGGAGTTGTTGGACACGCAGAACCTCCAAAAGCGCTATCTGTCGCTGCAGGAAAATCAGAAACTGCTGGAGGCGCGCCTAAGTCAGATGAATTCGGTTTATGAAGCTTCTCTGGGCCGGGAGGAGCGGATTACTCAATTGAAAAAGGAGATCAATCAGGAGCTTGCCAAACAAGGGCTCCCCCAACGCTATCGCATCCACGATTGAATTGACATGCCGCTGCGTTATTACTCCTACATTGTCGGTGTCCTGGTCGTTTTCGGGCTGGTCGCGATTACGACCATTTCCGTTTCCAATATCCTCTCCAATATGGACCGGCTCAATCAGCTCGCCAGCAGCCGCGCCCTAAACGCTCCGGCGGCCGTACAGGATGTCAATCCGAGCGGGCCGAGCATACCCGCCGCCGACAGCCAGACGCCCAGCCGCCATACGGAAGTGCAGCTGCTTGCGCAAGCCACCAAGCAGGACGTGACACGCTGGGCTCTCTACAGCGGGATTTCTGTTGCGGCCGCTTTGTTGCTGTTCGCCCTGCCCTTTAGCTGGCAACACTACAAAACCCTCGCGGAAATTCGCAACGCCAACTACCGCCTGCAGGATCAGGCCCTCACGCTGCGCGCGACCCACCGCACCATCGACAACATGCTGGAAGACATCATCCACGAGAAGAAGCAGGCCTCGCGCACTTCGGAAATCAATGCTCGCCTCGCCGCAATTATCAACAGCGCTGATGATGCGATTTTTTCGTTAAATCTCGCAGGTTACATCACGACCGCCAACGAAGCCGCATTGCGAATCTTCGGCGACCACTGCGAAGGTAAATTATTTCTCAACCTGTTTCCTTCGGCCGTAGGGACCAAGCTAAAGGCCCTGCTGATGACCACCGCGGAGCAGAACTCGGGATCTGCGATTGACATCACTTTAGAAAAGAAGACTCAGCGCATCGACCTATCGCTAACAATTTCACCGATCCATTCGGACAGCCAACAGGTCATCGGGTTTTCCGTCATTGCAAAAGACATATCCAATACCAAGCTCGAAGAGGAGCGCTTCCGTCTGGCGGTCGAGGCCGCGCCGAATGCCATGATCATGATCAATCACCATGGCTTCATCGTGCTGGTTNNGGTTAACAGCGAGGCGGAAGCCATGTTCGGCTACACCCGGGACGAACTTTTCGGCCAGCCGGTGCACCAGCTGGTGCCGGCGAGTCTGCGCGGACTGCACAACCTGCATGTGCAGAATTACCTGGAAAATCCCGCGCGCCGGAATATGGGACACGGCGGAGGAGAGCTGCAGGGACAGCGCAAAGACGGCGAACGGTTCCCGATCGAGGTCGGCCTGACTCCCATCGCCATCGAGAAAGAAACCTATATCATCAGCTCGATCGTCGACGTCACCGAGCGCATCGAGCAGCAGCGGGCATTGAAAAATCTCAACAACGAATTGCGCCGGAAAAATCAGGAGATGGAACAGTTCATCTATACGGTATCGCACGATCTTAAAGCACCACTGGTCACCATCGCAGGCTTCGCCAATCGGCTCAAAATGGCGAAGGACCTCAATTATCAAGAAGACCACATCCATAAACTGGACCGCATACTGGCCAATGTGCGCTCCATGGAATCGCTGCTGCAGGACCTGCTGCATCTGTCGCGCGTCATCAAGCGTGATTTAGAAAAAAGCGTGGTCGACACCACTACAACCCTGCAGCATGTGCTCGACTCACTGGAGGGAAGCATCAAAAAAACTGGCGCGACCATCAAAGTGGTCGATGCGCTACCCAATATTTACGCCCAGGAAAGCCTGCTATTTCAGTGTTTGCAAAACATCATTTCCAACGCGCTGAAATATTGCAAACCCAATACTCATCCTGTCATCCATATCGGCCCTGCGAAAGAGCCGGCGTATTCTGGCGTGGTTATCTCGGACAACGGAATTGGCATAGCGGACCAACACCAGGAGCGAATTTTCAATGTGTTTGAACGGCTGAACCCGGATGTTGCCGAAGGCAGCGGAGTCGGCCTATCGATCGTCAAGGCCATTATCGAAAAACATTCGGGCAAAATCAGTCTGACTTCCAAACTGGGAGAAGGTACTGAATTTACCATTCTGTTTCCCGATGCCAAGGTAACATTATGAGAGCGGAAAACTATCGGATCCTGATCGCGGAGGACAACCCAGACCACGCCGAGCTGATCCGGGAAACCATCATGGACGCGGACGAGCACGTGACGATTTCCCATCAAAAAAACGGCGAGGAAGCCCTGCGTCACCTCTACGACTTGAGCAAACAAAATCGGCCGCTGCCCGACTTGATACTGTTGGATATCAAAATGCCCCGCATGAATGGCATCGAAACACTGATCGCCATCAAACAGGATCCGGAGCTGCGCCATATTCCGGTGGTCATTCTCAGCACATCCACCAACGAAGCGGAAATGCGCATCTGCCTAAAATCCGGCGCGGAAGCCTATATCTCGAAACCGCTCGAAAGCCAGATTTTCGAGCAAAAAATCCGCCCGTCCCTGGAAAAACATCAGCAGAGCCCCCCATCGGGCTGAGATGCTGCGGCATCATTGAGGAAATCGAAGTGCACATATTACTTGCGGAAGATAATGAGGATCATGCAGAGCTTATCAGCGATATGCTACGGGCGAGTTTCGGCCCGCAGATCAAAATCCTGCATTATTCGCTTCTGAAGGAGGCGCTTGCTTGTCTTGCCGAAAAACGGGTCGATATATTTTTATGCGACCTCAAGCTGCCAGATTCCGGCATCACCGATACGGTCGAGAAGATCCGCACCTTGGAAGATACACCGCCGATCATAGTGCTGACATCCCTGCATGACGACGAGTTAGCCCAGGACCTGGTTAAACAGGGCATACAGGATTTTCTACCGAAGGATGAACTCACGCCCTCGCAACTGCTGCGAGCGTGCAACTACGCGATTGAACGTAAGAAGTTGACTCAGTCTTTGCTGGATAAAAACGAAGACTATAAGGCGTTCTGTTACAGCTTGACCCACGACTTTAAAAGCAGTCTTTGGCAGGTCTCGCGGTTTGCCCAGATTTTTAAAAAAGAAACACAAAAAAAATATCCGGACGACCAGACTCTGCCGTTCGAGTACCTGGATAAAATCTCCACCAAAATAGAGAACATCCAGAAGCTAATCGAAGACTTGCAGGATTTTCTGTCGATCGATGTGCTGTCCGAAAGCTATGGGGAAGTCTCCCTCAATGCGGCGGCAAGCAATGCCGCAGACATGCTGCATGAGAACATTCTGCGGCGCAACGCGGAGGTTGAGATAGCGCCTTTGCCGCAAATCCACGGCAACCTATCCCAACTGCAATTGTTGTTTTCCAATTTGGTCAGTAACGCGATCAAATACAACGACAGTGGGGTGCCGCGGGTGCAAATCCGAGCCACCGAGGGCAGCGTTCAATACCACACAGTGATCGTCGAAGACAATGGGATCGGCATACCGCCGGAAAAAATCGAGACAATATTCGCCCCCTTTGAGCGGCTTCACCGCGCGGATCAGTATCCCGGCTCGGGTTTAGGGCTTAGCATTGTCAAACGCATAGTGCAGTCGCACGGAGGTAAAATCAGCGTGGTGTCAGCGAGCGGCAAGGGCAGCCAATTTATCTTGAAGTTTCCGCGTTCGCAGCGCGCGTGAGTGGCACGGGATGCCCGGGTCGCCTGCAGGGTGGAGAACTCAAACGTCGACTTCGATGGAAGGGTGACGACCGGAATTTTTGCGGCGATCCCGGCCGCTGCGCATATCGAACGGACCGCGAGGGTTGGCCTGGCCGCGGCGGTCGGAATTTTTCTTGCGACGTTCGACGAAGGGCTGGGCTGTGACCGCCTCAAGCTTCTCTTTGTTCGTCGGCGCCGCCGCGTCAATGGAGCTGGTTTTCTGATTGGGCTTAAGCGTCGGGCTAGGTAGCGGCGGTATGTTGATCTTCATAATCTGACATTTAAACCATTAGTAAGCATACTATTTCTAATATCGGCACTCCATCCGATTTCTTGATCGCTAAAAACGTGCGTGCGTTCTCAGCGCGACTGCTACCCCCTCGTTTGGATCACTGAAACGAACCCGGCTAGCAGAGTCCACCGCGTTGCGTTCGTTCATTAAAATCCTTTTAGCAAACTGCATTTAGTCAATCCATTTAGCCTACCTATTCAGCCTATCCATTCAGCAAAATGCACAGCAAAATTCAGGCCCGACTGGCGAACCATTTCAGTTTTTCGTGGAGGGACACCACTCCACCGATGATCAACAAAGTGGGGGCGTGAATTTCTCGCGCGGCGACCTGGGCAGGTAGGGTCGCAAGGGTCCCCAGGTGCACTTGTTGATCGGGCGTGGTACCGCGTTCGATTAAGGCCGCGGGAGTCGACGCTTGTTTCCCGTGTGCGATAAGTTGAGTGCAAATTTCGGCAAGCCCAGCGAGGCCCATATAGAAGACCAAGGTCTGATCGTCGCCGATCAGCTCGTCCCAGGACAAATCGCAAGTGTCGTTTTTCAAATGGCCCGTGACAAAACGCACCGACTGGGCAAAGTCCCGGTGGGTCAAAGGGATGCCGGCATAACAGGCGCACCCCGACGCCGCCGTGATGCCCGGCACCACCTGGAAAGGAATCCGGTGCTGCGCCAAGAGC
>DJFO01000057.1 GCA_002432555.1 Marinagarivorans sp. UBA5870 | reverse complement strand
GGCGGTTACATCACCCGTCGTCGTTCCCGCGTAGGCGGGAATCCAGGGGAACGAAGCTGCACTCCGTCGCCGCCACAGCGGCGCAAGTGGGTGGAACCGAATCCTGTCGTTCCCACGCAAGCGGGCATAACGAACGTCCTATAACGCGGAGGACAAGATGCGGGTCCACCATTTGAACTGCATTTCCACCTGCCCCTTGGGCGGCAAACTCATGGATGGCCGAACGGAGTCGATCGTCCGGCGCGGCCACCTATGTTGCCACTGCCTTTTGATAGAGTCGGAAACCGGCCTGGTCCTGGTGGACACAGGTCTGGGCCTGCAGGACGTGGCCAACCCGCGGGGTCGCCTGAGCCATTTTTTTCTCACCCTGCTGCGTCCCGAGTTCCGCGCGGAAATGACTGCGGCCCGCCAGGTGGAACGGCTGGGATTTCGGGTGTCCGATGTGCGGCATATCATTCTCACCCATCTCGACTTTGATCACGCCGGCGGGCTGGACGATTTTCCACAGGCGACAGTGCATCTGCTTCGCCAGGAGCGCGATTACGCTAGGCTGCAGAAAACCTGGCTCGATCGGCAGAGATTCCGGCCGCAGCAGTGGTCGACAAGCGCTCATTGGCAGGTCCACACGACGGCGACCGGTGAATCCTGGTTCGGTTTTGCCCGCGTGCATCCGCTGCCCGGCGTAACGTCGAAAATCGTTTTGGTTCCGCTGCCCGGCCACACCCACGGCCACACGGGAGTGGCGATCGAACGGAATAATAAATGGCTCCTGCTGGCGGGTGACGCCTACTTTCACGGTCGCGAAATGGACCTGGACTCCCCCTGGTGCACCCCGGGCTTACGTTTATATCAGGCGACTATGGAAAAAGACCGTGCGGCGCGGCTGCACAACCAGGCAAAACTGCGGGACTTGCGGCGCACGAATAGGCGGGAAATCGAAATCTTCTGTTCCCATGACCTGCAGGAGTTCGAACGCCTGGCGGGGCGCTCCGCGAGGATTCCCGCAGACCAAGTGGGTCACCGAGCCGGTTAAAGCGGCTGCGCGCCCGTAATTGGGATGACCGAGGTTGCCGACCGGTCCGGTGCGTATCAGCTTTTTTCCTGGTCAGCCATCAATTTGCGGAAATGGCCGGGTGTGCAGCCATATTCCTTTTTGAAGACAGTGGTGAAATAAGGCGCATTGTTATAACCCACCCTATAGCCGATTTCCCCAATGGTCGACTGCGTTTCCAGCAATAGTCGCGCAGCTTCGGTCAAGCGCAATTTATTGATATAGGTGCTGAAGGTCAGGCCGAGTTCGTCCTTTAAAATGGCATTGAGCTTGGTGCGATTCAACCCGAGTTCGGCGGCGGCCATTTCCAGATTCAGTTCCGGCTGCGCATAGCGGGTCGCCATATAGCGCAGCACCAGCTCGGTTTCGCGATTCTGCCGGGGATCGTCCGGCAACTGCTGGTAGCCGACCAGGGGCAGCTCCTGCCGCTCTCGAACCAATTTTTCCGTGATTTCCGCCACCAACGCTGCCGCCTTTTGCTGCCAGTACCAGCGCAAAAAAATGCCCCACATGGCTAGGTTAAGCGCGGCGGCGACATAGAGGTAACGCCAATCCCGGCCGTGCAGAGTCGCAGCGGTGATTTCGACGTTGACAGAATGACCGCGCGGACTTTGCGCGGAATTATGCAGGGAAAAACTCTGCAACTTATCCAAGCGGTAGGTGCGCGCGGCGTAATCGGCCTTGTAGTCATGCATCCACCACTCGGGGATTTGCAGCCGGGTCAAATCGATTGCGACATTTCGCGGCTCCTCGCCGCAGGCGAAAAACGTCTGGGAAAGGCGATAACTGCCGTAATCGGACAGATTAGTCACTTCGTCATCGTGAGTGTGCAAGGAGAACGCGAGAACATTCGCCGGATGGCAACTTATGCGCAGCTCCAACTCGCCGTAGCGCGACCAGTCCACCAGGGCAACCGGCCGAATATAAGGCGTGAAATGGACGGCATAGGAAACATAGGGATGTTCGATTCCCTCGTTTACGGTGAAATCAAAATCAAACGTTGACGATGCATTATTTTTCGACATCTGCGATTTGCCACCGTGCCAGGTGTCGGAGGTGACAATGACTTCCCAGGGAAAGACGCTCTGCTCGCGCGGCAGGAGTGGATCCTCCAACGTCGATTGCCGGAAAAGCCCATAAGAGCTTCCGGCGGTGACCGCGAGCAAAACAATAAAAATTGCGACCGAATGGAGCTGAAATTTCCGCATCTGTTGAGCACTCGCCTGATCTGCCAGCGCAACAGGCTTATATTATTTGGTGGGATCTTCGTCCGTTATGTGGCTGCGTCAGGACAGTCTCGCGACGCGCTGACGGCAGCGCCCGCGTATTACAGGCAAAAAAACATCGGGATTGTAATAACTGTCTTGCAGCGAACGACGTTGGCGTGGATCCACTAAATAATTCCGGGAATAAACCGCCAGCGCACTTGGCGGCAATAAGCCTGATAATCCGGATCCTCGCCGAGGTGCTGCTCTTCCGTGAGGGCGCGCCAGACGTAGAGCATCACCCCAACGGCGTAGGCGCCTACCAGAGTACCGGCGACCTTCCAGTTGTTGTCGTAAAGGTTGAGGCCGATGAGCGGCGCCAGCACACAGAACCAACCGATCAGCTTGGCGCTGTAGGCCGGGTGACGGACCCGGGCGTAGAGGCCGGTGCGCACCACGCCGCGGTGCGTCACTTCACTGAAGCGCGCCCCGAGATTAATGGTGGCCCCCAGATACAGCGTATAAGACAGGCCCATGAGAACGATCGCCAGGGTGAGCAGACCCTGCGCAGGCAATTGGGCGAGCACCGGGGAAGGCCCGTCCAAATGCGGGCCGGTCACTCCTGGGATATGGCTGGTGATCACCATATGCAGGAACGGCGGAAAGGTCAGCAGACAGGCGAGCCAGCCGCTTAACCGACCGTAAACTTGGTTGAGACGGGGCAAAAAACGCTGGTTTATGGCGATGGCGCAAAAAGCGAGTCCGCAATGTAGGGTAAACAGCAGGCTGGTCAAGCAGTTGGCAACATCAAAATTCCACTGGCTGAGCACAAAGACATCCTTCACAAACGCCTTCGGCATGCCCTGCTCGAGGTAATTCAAGTTGTTGAACAAGTGCCCCAACTGGTCGCAGAAAAAGACGAAAAACACCGGCAGGAAAAACAGCTTCACCAGGAGATCGAGAAAAATCGCCTTGCCCGACACTTCCGCCGGCAAGCGTCGTTCACTCAGCCCCGGAACACGCCGGGCGAGGCGCCAGAAAGCGAGCTCCAACAGCAGGCCATAGTCGCGCTCGTCGTAGTGCCGGCCGCTTCGCCACGCGCGCAACAGCAAAATATAGGGCAGGCCGACCCAGCAATAGGCCGTAAAAAACAGCTCGAACAACTGGTGCCAGGGCAAATAAAACGGATGACTGCGCGCGAAGCCGTATTCCTCCGCCGTTTTGTAAAACAGCTGAATAAGCCAGAGCAGCGCCAGGTGCTCCAGGTAACGCAGCAGGCCCGTGGTGAAAAACTCGGCGTTGAGCGCTGGAGCGCGGGCGGTTAGGCGGTCACCCGTTAAGCGCTGGCGCAGGGACTCGGCCGCGATCAAACCGACCAGGGTGGCCAACAGAATCCAGAGCGCTTTCTGGGTGGCAGGCGCCATGCTGGCCGGATCCAGCCAGGTGGTATCGACGCCGTGCAAACCCACAACGGCAAGCAGCAACACGAACACTGCGGTTAACCCCGTCAACCACGGATGATCGGCCGCCGCCGGAGCGGCTGGGGCGAGGATTCCGTCCNNTCCGCCGACTTGCCGGCGGGCGTCTTATTTTTTTTGGCCATGAGAGTTCCTTAGATGACGCCGGGAATAAATCGGTATTTCACCTGCCGACAATACTCCAGGTACAGCGGGTCCAGGCTCAGGTGGCGCTCTTCGGTAATGGCGCGCATGTAGTACACCCAGGTCTGAACGGCGAGGCCTATGATCAGCACCAGCGCCATTAAATAACCGGTGTTCTGCACGTTCATCACGATCGCCGGCAGAATGATCAACCACCAACTTAAATTTTTAGACGCGTACGCGGGATGTCGCACCGCGGCGAAGGGCCCGGTCCGGATGATGCCCCGGTGCGTGAGATTGGAAAAGCGCACGCCGAAGCAGAGGGTCGCCCACATGTAAATAAAATAGCTGAGGATCGCCAGAACCACGAAGACGGAAATTGCCCAGGGGTTGTCGTAGCGGAAAATCGTGTCTTCCGATGGATAGGTGAAATAGAGCCCGAGCATTTGAAACGGCGGGTAACTGAGCAGACAAACAGCCCACCCCAACAGGGTCGGTTCCGCCGACTGGGTGCGGTTGTCCAACCAGCGCGAGGTCACCACATACCCGCACCAGGCGAGCGCCACGTCAATCGACAGGAGGAAAGATTTCCCGATATTGAATAGATCCCGGTTGAAATCCGCGTGGCTGTAATCGCCCGCGGCGAGTTTGCCGGGCAGGAAATCAATCATGTAACCAATGTTGCGCACTAAGGTAGGAAACTGGCTGAAAAAAAACACCGTCATGATGGGTGCAAAAAATAATTTGACGAGCAGGCCGAGCAGCGTCTTTTTATCGTTGCTGTTGAATTCCAGATCGCCCGCGGTACGCACCCCCAAGCTGTGCAGCAGGTTGCGGCCGATTTTGCCAAGCAGGGCGGGATAGTCGACGGCGTCTGCCGCGGGATCGTATTTGTACGCCCGGGTCACCAGGGTGTAGGGCAAGCCGGCCCAAAGGTAAAAGGTCCACACGACGTCCATCGCCTGGTCCCAGGCGGGAGACTGGGCGGCGCTGGCGTAGGCCGTTTTGGCCAACCAGAGCAGCAGCAGGTTCTGCAGGAATATGCGGATGCTCTCCTGCCAAAAGGCCCCGGTGCGGCCGCTGGTGAGAAGCGGCGATCGCTGGATAAAATAACCGCGCTGCACCAATGGCAGTCGCACCAGCTCCACCACCACCATAGCCAGGGCAATGAGGATCAGCGCGAGCAACACGGCGTCGTCCCGCCCGGGCGCCACCTGCCAACCGAACAGCTGGATGCCTTTACCGAGCGCATCGACGCGACTGAACCACAGGCCGCACAGCAGCGTCATCAAGGCTCCCGCGAGACCGGATAGCCAGGCGCCGTCGGTCACCCAGACATCGGTGTGGTAGGCGCCCTTCTGCCGCACCCAGGTGGTGGGTTCAACGGGCGATGCGAGATTCAACGCAGCGGTGGTGGACATTATCGATTTTCCTCAAAACATAACCCCGGCGGCGAACAACGGGCCGCGACGATCCGCCCGGGTATAGGGCGGAGAGAATAGTCAATTTGTCCGGCGCTTGGCAAACTTGGGGAGGGATGGGATTCACAGGCAGGACAAATAAAGAATCCGGCGGCGCGCCCAGCCGCGCCGCTTGCGACGGGTTAGAAAAGGAGATTTTCGACGCGCGGGTGGCAACTGAGGAGCGCGAGGGTATTGCGGTCGAAAGTCGCGGTGAATTCCGCGCTGCAACTCGCGTCGGGGGCCAATACAAAATCCGGCCGCGTGCGTTCCAATTCCTCCACCAATAAATCCGCCTCGGCGGGCGACATTGTCACCACGGTGACCGGTTGCCCCACAAACGCCTCGCTCGCCACGGCGCCGCAAAAGCGGCGCGCCTCGAGCAGCCACGTCCGACCGTCGCGCAGGCGCAACTCTAAATGGTTGGAAGATTTACGAATACCGCTTTGCACCAGTTCGAGCCCCTGGAGAAAATTGGCGCTCGCCGCCCGATGTTGCGGATCACAACTCGCTTCTGTGGCCACTATGGACGATAAAGTCAAACCGCCGTCCAGCGAATAATCGCCGGTAAAGTGATTGCAATCGACCATCCCCCGCACGCCCACCATGGCGAAATCGATGCTGTAGGTCGCCGTCACCGGCGGCACCGACACCAGCCCCGCGGGCGACACCTCGGCGTGCAGCCGCCACTCGGTATTGATGAAGGGCGGCCACTTCGGCGGTTCATCCTTATTCACACCGCCGCAGCCGCTGAGCGCCACGGCGATACCCAGAAAAAAAATCGCTTTCATCGGCATAGTTCCCTCAAACCTTGATGGCGTCGACAATGGGCGTACCTATGAGATCGTCCGGCAGGCCGGCGTAACGGCAGGCAGTCTGCAACACGTTGTAATGGTGACCCCCGCCTTCGACGATACGACCGGTCTGCAGAAAATCCACGGCGCCCGCCATCAGATAGGGAGCGTTTTCCACACCTTGATCTGGGCCTGCGCCGGATTCGGTCACTTGCACCACCAAGGTGGTCTCAATCAACGGCCGGCCGAAACCGTGCGTTCCCGCCAGCAGGCGCAGCAGGTAGGCCAATCTGGCGGTCAAGAAGGTGCGAAAGCGGGCGTAGTCGCTGAGCGACGCCGACTGCATGGCCTGGTAATAGCTGCCGGAAAAACCGGACTCGGGCGCGCTGAACTGGCCGCTGGCTCCGCCCATCATCAGGGTCACCACCGACGCCCGATTATTTTGCAGCGCCAGTACCGCCAATTCGCTGTTGCGATCGGTGACCTGGCCAAAATCGCCGACATCGATCGAACCGGCAGTAAAATTTTTATGCAGCACATTGGCGTAGCCGGCATCCTCATCGAAGAATCTGCGGTAAACCTCCACGGGATCCGAGTCGTAAGCCACTTGCTCACCATTTTCCATGGACACCGCATCGTCGAAGGTTTGCACCAAATCCGTCGAGGACAAAAAAAGATTGGTGTGCGTCGAGCGGTTGTGCGGCTTAAGCTCGCGGCCGATCAGAATGTCCACCGTGGTATTGCGCGTATCCAGCTTCGCCACATCGCAACCGAGAACCCGAAAGGTTGTGCCGGGGCTGGCGTGATCAACCCGGATCCCTTTAAAAAATAGACAGTGCTGTTTAATCGGCTCCAAGGGCGCCGAAACGGGGGCGAGCGCAAATCGCTCGGCGCAGCCCTGCGGCAGCCACTGACCCGGCGGGGCACCGCCGGGCACAAAAACAAAGATGACGTGTTTGTAGGGATACAACGGTGAAAGCGCCGTGAGTTGCATGCCGGGCAAGCCGGCGGCGACTCCGACCGCGGCACCCGCTTGGAGCAATTTTCGACGAGTAACATACGGCGGCTTCATAAGAATTCCCTGCGCGATAAAATAACGAATTATTTGGGGGATTTTTTCCCTTATATGGCCAATTTATTTTTGCGCGTATTTATTATTTGGCCCGTGAATTTGTATGCGCTAAATAAACTGGAGCAAGGCGCTTGGGCGCCCGAACTTTTTGTTAAAGCCTATAGAAATTGTCGCGTGGCCAATAGGGCCGCAGAAAGGTTTTGCGACCAGGTTCACAGGGAGCATCCACCGCGCAGACGAGCCGTTACTCCTCCAGGTTTATAATGAATAACGGACGACCCGTCATGAATTTGAAACGAGCGATTTTCCTGACTGCCGGAACTCAGGTCTGCTTCGGCGCCGTCTCGGCATAGAGTTGCCGNNCCCCGAACACCCCCGCTGCCAGACCGAGCAGCCACTGCAAGGGCACCCAGTGCGCCGCGGCACCTATGACAAACGCCCCCAAAGCCGGACCCGCGCGAAAAATCAGACCGTAGAGAGCCATGACCCGGCCTTTCATGGCCGGCTCGCTGAAGGTTTGCGCCATAGTCTGCATGCCGATATTGCACAGCNNCAGCACATGAAATATTCCGGCGACCCCGATCGCGAGAACAATCAGTGACAAGTGCGCGGCAAGTGAAAATATCACCAGCGCCAGGGCTATACCCAGAGCAGCGGCGAAAGTGATTTTGATCAACAGCCCCTGTGGCTTGGTCTTGAGCATCCAGCAGGCACCGATAAAGGCACCGATTCCCTGTGCCGTCATCAGGAGCGAGAGCGTTTGCGGCCCGCCGCGCAATAGGTCCCCGGCAATCGCCGGAAAAAGTTCCGTGAAAGGTCGCGCCAGAAGCGCAAAACCGAGGGCGAGAATAAAAATGGTGGCGATGCGCGGAGTGTGGCGAATATAGGCGAACCCAGATGTGATGTCCGCCACTATGGGAACTTTGCGCGGCGCAAGTCCCGGCCGGTCCAGGTGCCGACGCAGATAGCAGACCGCAAAAATCATGGCCATGTAGGATATGGCATTCAATAAAAAAACTCGGGCGACCTCGCCCGTCACCATGACCACACCGGCGAGCGCGGGTCCTATACTCCGGGCGAGGCTGACGGCGATCGAATTGGTGGCGATTGCCTGGGACATACGCTCCGGCGGCGCGAGCGAGCCTATGGCGACCATGCGAATCGGCTGGTTGAAGCCCTGCGCGCTCGCTTCGACTATAGCCCAGATCAGCAGCAACTCGATGGTCAAACGGCCACTGCCCACCAACCCCCACAGTATGAGGGCGAGCAGAATCATAAGGGTTTGAGTGAGGAGAATCAGGCGGAACGGATTGCTGCGGTCGGCGACCGCGCCGGCAAAAGGCGCGACCCATAGGGCGGCAATCAAATCGCTGAGGGCGACGGCGCCGACCCAGGCGGGCGCGTGGGTCAAATCCCATGCTAACCAACCGACGCCCGCCTTCTGCATCCAACCGCCAATCGAGGAGATCCCCTGGCCGCAGCTGAAAATGACAAAGTCGGGAATGGCTTTCCGCATGGCGCCCCGCGTTACCCCATAGAGGAAAGGGGGCAACCCTAAAGGCTGCCGCGGGGGCTGTCAACCGTCGCGCAGCATGCCGCGCAGGCTTAGAAGAACTCGAGTTCGCCAGAGGCGATGAAATCGTCCACCGTCGGCTGATTTTCGCTGAACTTTTCCGGTGCCCAGTTTAAATTGAAGACGAATTTCTGGTAGAGGGTCACCAGTTTCTTTTCCGGCCCCGCCTGTTTCAGGGTGTATTTGAAACACAGCTGCGGCGCGTCCGTCCCAAACGTGATGTATTTATTCTGATGGTTGACGATGATGGGTACTTGGGTCGCCAGCGTGTGCATCTGATCCTTGTCGGAGATGAACCGGGTGCGGATGCGACCCCACACCATGTTGGTAATTTCGCTCAGCACATCGTTGATCACTCGGAAATTCTGCTGCGCATCACCCTGGATAATGTCTTTTTTTACAAGATCAGTGATGTAGCGTTGGTCCGTCTGCAGCATCATGTAACCGCGACACCAGGCACTGTCCAGGGGGATCAGGCTGAAGAGTTCACCGTAGATGATCCGATCCTTGATCAGGTAGGGAAACGAGGTCTCGAGTTCGACCTCGGGAAAAATATGCGTGAGGGAATCGTTGGTGATTTCCTTGATGCCGCGAATCAGCGCGTTCGGATACTGCTTATTAAAAATATGCTCATCGATCGCCGAGCGAATCAGGGCGATCTTATCAATGGCGTAACTGACGCAGGCGTAGGCGCCGGGGTTGCCGCTGCCGCCTGTTTCTCGCAGCATGACGGGCAGCTCGGGCCGGATCCGGCGAATCGTCACGTAAAGCGGCTCGCCGGATTCGGGATCCGCCAAATCCTCCGAGAGGAAAATCGCCCCGAGATCGACATTCGATTTGAGCACGTCCATGATGTTGGTCGACTGGGACTTTACCGCGACCAAATTGTGGTCGCTGCAGAATTCCTTAATAATGTTTTCACAGTCCGGATTGCTATCGTGCACTATCACTTTGCACATGGCATCGGTTGAGATTTCCATCGCGCGCTCCCCTTGTGGCTGTACCCTCGCGGGTGGTGATAAAGCCGATCGAGTGATCAGCTGATCAATTTCTTGATACCGGCGATCGCCGCCTCGCCATTGAACGGCTTGACGATCCAGCCTTTGACTCCGGCGTCCTTACCGCGCTGCTTCATGCTGGGGTTGCTCTCGGTGGTCAGCATAATGATCGAAATGGCTTTGCCGGACTGTTTGACCTTTTCGACCATGGTCAAACTATCCATATTGGGCATGTTGACGTCGCACAGCACGAGTTTGAGGTCCGCGTCGCGCTGGATTTTCGCCAGTCCATCGACCCCGTCCACGGCGGTGGCCACGTCGATTCCCTGACCGGAGAGATAGCTGCTCACCTCGTTCCGCACGGTGCTGGAATCATCCACAATCA
>DJFO01000385.1 GCA_002432555.1 Marinagarivorans sp. UBA5870 | reverse complement strand
GGGCTTGGCTGTCCTGGTTTTCAATATAGACTGACCAGTCAGTATAGTACGTCGTTTCCCCTCAACCCAGGAGCCTAGGTATGGAACTCTATTGCAATCCCCTCTCGTCCTTTAGCCATAAAACCAAAATGGCTTTTTACGAAAAAGACATCGCCTTCAAGGAGATCATCGTCGACCTGTTTGATCCGCAAGAGCGCGCTCGGTATCGTGAATTTTATCCACTGGGTAAGGTGCCGGCGCTGCAAACGCCCAGCGGGCTGATACCGGAATCCACGACGATCATTGAATGGCTGGACCAGTATTACCAGGTGCCCAAGCTCATCCCGGGCAATCCGGACGAAGCCCGCCAAGTTCGCCTGAAGGACCGGCTGGCGGATCTTTATATCACCGCCAATGTATCCCTGTTGTTTTTCCAAAGCCTGAAGCCCGCGGAACAGCAGGATGCCGAACGCATCGCCAACGCCCGCCGACAGATCACCGTGATGTACGATTATTTTGAGCGTGATCTTACGGGGAAACCGGACGCGGGCCTCTACGTGCACGGCGGCCAACTGACTTTGGTGGACGTGGCTTTGTTGCCGGCGTTGATGGGCGCTGAGCAGTTTGAGTCCCTGGATCGTCACCCCAACCTTGCCCGCTATCTGGCGGCGCACCGTGAGCGACCTTCGCTGGTGGCGGCGCGCCAGGGGCTAACGGAGGCCGTTGCGCGCATGGTGCGCAAATGAGAGGGTTGTAGAGATGTAAAGGATCTTGCAGGAAATAGCGGCGCCGTGCCGCTTACCCGAGGTCGCCCCACAGCAACTGCACCGCCGTCAACGCGGCGAGGGGGGCGGTCTCGGTGCGCAGCACTCGGGGCCCAAGCGTAAGAGGTGCAAAATCCGCGCGTATGGCCGCGGCGATTTCGTCCTCGCTCAAACCACCTTCCGGCCCGATCAAGAGCGTGACTTCGGTGGGAGGTGAAAACTGTTTCAGCGTTTGCGCGCCGCGGTGATGCAGCACGAGCTTCAGCCCTGCGGATGGACAGCGCAGGAATTCCGCAAGATCCGTCGCCTCAACCACTTCCGGCAGCACATTTCTCTGACACTGTTCACAGGCACTGATGGCAACCTGGCGCCAATGCTCCATTTTTTTGCCGAGACGCTCGCCCGCGAGGCGCACTTCCGTGCGCTCGGTGAACAGTGGGGTAATTTTTTGCACGCCCAGTTCAGTGGCTTTTTGCACCACTAAATCCATTCTCTCACCGCGCGAGATCCCGAGGGCGAGGTGGGTAATGAGCGGAGACTCCCGGTTGTACAGCTGCGCCGCTCCCAGCTGGATCTGTACCGCGCGTTTGTCCACGCGGATTATGTGCGCGGAAAACTCGCGCCCGTCACCGTTGAAAACCAATAGCGGCCGACCGACATCGAGGCGCAGCACCTTACCCAGGTAATGGCTTTGTGCCTCCGGTAGGTTAAGCGAAGTGTCGCATTGCAAATCCGCTGCGAGATAAATTCGCGGGACGCGCATCTCATTCCATTTCCATACCGAGGTTGTGCAGCAGGGTCGCCGTGGGTTCAGTCTGGTTCATGGTATAGAAATGCAGACCGGGCGCGCCGTTATCGATCAGGGTTTCACACAGCTCAGTTACCAGGTCAACCCCAAAAGCCTTGATGCTTTCCTGGTCCTCTCCATAGGCGGCCAAACGTTTGCGCACCCAGCGCGGAATTTCCGCGCCACAATTGTCGCTAAAGCGCGACAAATTCTTGAAATTGGTGATGGGCATTATGCCCGGCACTATAGGTTGATGAATGCCGGCGCGCGCGCATTGTTCGATAAAGTAAAAATACGCATCCGGATTGAAAAAATATTGCGTAATGCCGGAATTGGCACCCGCGTCGAATTTCGCCTTCAGATAACGAATATCGTCGTCGTAACTGTTGGCTTCCGGGTGGATTTCGGGATATGCGGCCACTTCCAGGTGGAAGCGATCGGCGAAATGTCGCCGGATGAAATCGACCAGCTGATTTGCATATACCATCTGCGACGCACCGCCCATGCCGGATGGGCGATCCCCGCGGAGAGCGACTAACCTCTGAATGCCCATCGCGACATAATCTTCCAGCAACCGCAGAACCGCGGCTTCGTCGTCGCCCCCGAAGGACAGGTGCGGCGCGACCGCGAGCCCTTCGTTGCTCAGCATCTGCACGATATTTTTTGTCGTGTCCCGGGTCGAACCGCCGGCCCCGTAGGTCACGGAAAAAAATTCCGGCTGGAAGTGATTCAGCTGCTTTGCCACTTCCACGAGATTGTTGCGACCTTGATCGGTTTTGGGGGGGAAAAATTCAAAGCTCAGACGAAAGTTGTCGCTCATAAAAATGCTCGGTGGCCTATGCCATTGATCACGCGCGAAAACAGAGGGTGGCACGGCTGGCCCGAATGCCGCGCCTTCCCGCTGTCAAAATAAGCCCTCATGTACCCTGAGCGGCGGCGGAGGCCGATGGGCGTCGCCTCATCCGCCGCCAGGGTGTGGTGCCTTCAGTATTTGTAGGTTTCGGGCTTGTAAGGGCCATCCACATTTACGTGGATATATTCCGCTTGTTTCGGGGTGAGGCGCGTCAGCACGCCGCCGAAGCCTTCCACCATCGCTTTGGCCACTTCTTCGTCGAGCTTTTTCGGCAGCACGCGCACGTAGAGCTGGCTGGACTTTTCGGCGGCCGGCAGGTCGGCGAATTTGCCTTCATACAGATAAATCTGCGCGAGTACCTGATTGGCAAAAGAGCCGTCCATGATGCGCGACGGATGCCCAGTGGCATTGCCAAGGTTGACCAGGCGACCTTCCGACAACAGAATCAGATGGTCGTTTTTGGCGTAGTCGCGGTACACCTTGTGCACCTGGGGCTTCACTTCTTCCCACTCCCAGTTTTTGCGCATGAAGGCGGTGTCGATTTCGTTGTCGAAGTGACCGATATTGCAGACCACCGCGCCGTTTTTCAGAGACTGCAGCATAGGGGCGTCGCAGACATTGATATTCCCGGTTGTGGTGACCACGAGATCCGTCTTGCCGAGGAGATCCCGGTCAATGTCCTCGATACGGCCGGTGTTGAGGCCGTTTTTATAGGGCGACACGACTTCGTAACCGTCCATACAGGCCTGCATGGCGCAGATGGGGTCGATTTCGGTTACCTTCACGATCATGCCTTCCTGGCGCAGTGATGCTGCCGAGCCTTTACCGACATCGCCGTAACCTATGACCAGCGCTTTTTTGCCGGACAGCAAGTGGTCGGTGCCGCGTTTGATGGCGTCGTTCAGACTGTGGCGACAGCCGTATTTGTTGTCGTTTTTCGATTTGGTGACCGCATCGTTGACGTTGATCGCCGGCACTTTGAGCGTGCCTTCCTGCATCATTTTCAACAGGCGGTGCACACCGGTGGTGGTCTCTTCGGAAATACCGTGAATGCGCTCGAGCATCCCGTGGTACTTGTCATGCACAACCTGCGTCAGATCACCGCCGTCGTCGAGGATCATGTTCGCATTCCAGGGTTTGCCGTCTTTTAATATGGTCTGCTCAATGCACCACCAGAATTCCTCTTCGGTTTCGCCTTTCCAGGCAAACACTGGAATGCCCGCGGCGGCGATTGCCGCTGCGGCGTGATCCTGGGTGGAAAATATGTTGCACGAGGACCAGCGCACTTCCGCGCCGAGTGCGATCAGGGTCTCGATCAATACCGCAGTCTGGATTGTCATGTGGATACAACCCATGATGCGGGCGCCCTTGAGAGGCTGTTCCGCGCTGTATTTTTCCCGCAGCGCCATGAGTGCAGGCATTTCACCTTCGGCGATTTGGATTTCCTTGCGGCCCCATCCCGCGAGTTTGATATCGGCAACTTTGTAATCGGTAAACGTCATAAATAAATCCTAAATTTAGCTGTGTCGACGGCCTTAAAGCGCTTTGCGCAGAGCCGCCGCCTTATCGGTTTTTTCCCAGGTAAAGTCCGGCAGCTCGCGGCCGAAGTGTCCATAGGATGCGGTGGGTCGGTAAATCGGTCGCAGCAAGTTCAGCATTTGAATCAGGCCGCGTGGGCGCAGGTCGAAATGCTCCCGGATCAATTCAACGATTTGGCTATCATTGAGCTTGCCAGTGCCGAAGGTGTTGACGGAAATCGACGTGGGTTCGGCGACGCCGATGGCGTAGGACACCTGAATTTCGCAGCGGTCCGCCAAGCCGGCGGCAACGATATTTTTTGCCACGTAGCGGCCGGCGTAGGCGGCGGAGCGGTCCACTTTCGAGGGGTCCTTGCCGGAGAAAGCGCCGCCGCCGTGCCGCGCCATGCCGCCGTAGCTGTCCACTATGATCTTGCGCCCGGTCAGGCCGCAGTCGCCGACGGGTCCACCTATGACAAACTGCCCGGTGGGGTTAATGTGGAATTTCGTGCTGGAATGCAGCCATTCTTCCGGCAACACGTGTTTGATGATTTCTTCCATTACCGCTTCGCGAATTACGCTCTGGCTAACGTTCGGATTGTGCTGAGTCGACAGCACCACCGCGTCCACAGCGACGGGCCGGTCGCCTTCGTAACGCAGAGTCACCTGGCTTTTCGCGTCCGGCCGCAGCCACGGCAGTTGGCCGCTTTTGCGCAGAAATGCCTGCCGTTCAACCAGCCGGTGCGCGTAATAAATCGGCGCGGGCATTAACACAGATGTTTCATTGGTGGCAAAACCAAACNNCATTGGTGGCATAACCGAACATCAGACCCTGATCGCCGGCGCCGAGGTCTTTGTTTTCCGCTTCGTCCACGCCCATAGCGATATCGGAAGACTGCTTGCCGATTGCGTTGAGAACCGCACAGGAGGCGCCGTCGAAACCGACGTCGCTACTGTTGTAGCCGATATCGAGAATC
>DJFO01000369.1 GCA_002432555.1 Marinagarivorans sp. UBA5870 | reverse complement strand
GCAGTTCGACCGCGGTTACCTCTCTCCCTACTTCATCAACAACCAGGACAGCATGAATGTCGAGCTGGAAAGCCCCTTCATCCTGCTGGTCGACAAAAAGATTTCCAACATCCGCGAACTGCTGCCGGTGCTGGAAGCCGTTGCCAAGTCCGGCAAGCCCCTGGTGATAGTGGCGGAAGACGTGGAAGGCGAAGCGATGGCCACCTTGGTGGTCAACAATATGCGCGGTATTGTCAAAGTCGCCGCGTGTAAAGCGCCCGGTTTCGGCGACCGCCGCAAAGCTATGCTGCAGGACATCGCTGTTCTGAGCGGCGCCACCGTGATTTCCGAAGAAGTCGGCCTCGAGATGGAAAGCGCGTCCCTGGAGCACCTCGGCTCCGCCAAACGCGTGACCATGAACAAAGAAACCACCACCATAGTGGATGGCGCTGGCGATCACAAAATCATCCAGGCGCGTGTTGCCCAGATCCGCACCCAGATCGAAGAGACATCTTCCGAGTACGATCGCGAAAAACTGCAGGAGCGCGTTGCCAAGCTGGCCGGCGGTGTAGCGGTGATCAAAGTGGGCGCCGCCACCGAAATCGAAATGAAAGAGAAAAAGGCGCGCGTTGAAGATGCGCTGCACGCTACCCGCGCTGCGGTTGAAGAGGGTGTAGTGCCCGGCGGCGGTACCGCTCTGATCCGCGCGGTTGCTGCTATTGCCAACCTGAAAGGCGATAACGAAGACCAGAACGCCGGTATCACCATCGCCCGTCGTGCGATGGAGTCCCCGCTGCGTCAAATCGTCGCGAACGCCGGGGCGGAGCCGTCCGTGGTTGCCGAGCGCGTGCGCAACAGCACGGGCAATTTCGGCTACAACGCTGCGACGGGCGAGTACGGCGACATGCTGGAAATGGGTATTCTCGACCCCGCGAAAGTAACCCGCACTGCACTGCAGGCTGCTGGTTCTATCGCCGGTCTGATGATCACCACCGAAGCCATGATCGCCGACATGCCGGAAGACAAGCCCGGTGCTCCGGAGCAGCCGGTGCCGGGCATGGGCGGAATGATGTAAACCCAGCCAAACAAAAAACGGTCCGCAAGGGCCGTTTTTTTTGCGCCGCCGCTCCGGCGATGGTCAGATGCCATGGTCGGACCCGGCGCTTTGCTTGTATACTTTGCCCCCATCCGTCAAACCCATTAGAACAGGAAGGAAAATCATGGCTTTCGAATTACCTCCTCTGCCCTATCCCAAGAATGCCCTGGCGCCGCACATTTCCGAAGAGACCCTGGATTTCCACCACGGCAAACACCATAAAACTTACGTGGATAAATTAAACGGCCTGATTCCCGGCACCGACTTCGAAGGCAAATCCCTCGAGGAAATCGTAAAAACCTCCACCGGCGGAATCTTCAACAACGCCGCGCAGGTTTGGAACCATACTTTCTACTGGAACTGCCTGAGCCCGCAGGGCGGCGGCGAGGCCAACGGCGCCATAGCCGAAGCCATCCGCACAGCGTTCGGTTCCTTTGATAAATTCAAAGAAGAATTCACCGCCGCCGCGATCAACAATTTCGGTTCATCCTGGACCTGGTTGGTGAAAAAAGCCGACGGCAGTGTGGCGATCGTCAATACCAGCAACGCCGGCACCCCCCTGACCGATGGCAGCGTAAAGCCTCTGCTGACGTGTGACCTGTGGGAACACGCCTATTATATTGATTACCGCAACGCGCGGCCGAAGTACNNTGGGATTTCGTCAACAAAAACTTCGCCTGACCGCGCGGCTGCCCAAATTGACGCTGGAGGCTGTTACGCCTCCTTTTTTTTATGTAGCCGAAAGGGAATTCCTGACGGCGAGCGCCAGGGTAGTGGCCTAAACCGAGTGAAGGCAGGCTTCGTGCTCTGCCACATGAATATTTATGGGTGATGCAAGATGAGTGAACGTCGCGAGCCGACCATTTCGACTTTACCTCTCGACAAAGATGACTCCGGTCGCGGCAGGCCGGCGATGGGAGCAGCACCGTCCGCCCGGACGGCGCCGCCTCCACCGCCCGTGTCGGCACGGCCGGTTGTGGTGCGCTCCCCGTTGGGACCCCTGGCGATTTTTCTGGCGCTGGCGGCGGGTGGATTTGCCGGATACGTTTACTGGCAACTGCAACAGACGCAGAAGACGTTACAGGCGACCGCCGCGACCTTGAGCTCCGCGGAGGCGCGGGTGGCGGAATTGGAAAAGCGGCTGACTTTGTCCGACGACGAATCGTCTCAATCCATGACCGTTCTGCAGGCGAATGTTAAAGAGCAAGGGGCCGAAATCCGCAAGTTGTGGGGTGTAACCAACGACCGCCACCGCAAGGCGATCACCCAACTAGAAGAGCGCGTCGCGGCGCTCGATAAAAATTTGGGCGGCGTCGACGCCAAGATCAAAACCGCACTCGCCGAGGTGACCGGTGAAGTCAAAGTGTTGAGTGAATTGCTGGATGCGCAGCAGGCCGTCATCTCGTCCGCCGACCAGGCATATAAGAGCCAGGCGCAATCGGTGTCCAGCCTCAACAAAAAATTAGACCAGCTCGATTCCGAGCTGCGCAAAAAGATGCAGGCCAACGAAGAGGCGATCAAAGCTATAGATGCGTTTCGCGTGCAGGTGAACCGCGAATTGCTGCAGTTGAAGGGCGGGTAATTCGGGCAGG
>DJFO01000382.1:8948-9638 GCA_002432555.1 Marinagarivorans sp. UBA5870 | reverse complement strand
CTCGACCTGATTATTTCCAGCAGCCGGCGCTTGAGCTCCCTGGTGAATGACATTCTGGATTATTCCAAGCTCGCCGACCGCAATTTGGATCTCTATCCATCATTCATCAATCTCAAAGCTTTGGTGGACGATGTTTTTTCCATAACTGCCCCGCTGGCCGAGGACAAGAATATTGAGCTCCTCAACCAGGTGAACGAACATATTCCGCCGATCTATGCCGACGAAAACCGCCTGCAACAAATCCTGATCAATCTCGTCGGCAACGGCATCAAGTACTCGTCGGGGGGCTTTGTCAAAGTCAGCAGCCAATTGGAAGGCGCCTTTGCAGTGATCTCGGTNNCTCCGGCATCGGCATCAGCCCCGACCAGCTAGGTAAAATATTTCGCCCCTTCAATCAACTTGAGACATCGCTCGAATACCGCATCGGGGGCACCGGCCTTGGACTTTCGGTTACCAAGACGCTGATCGAATTGCATGGCGGCCGCATCGAAGTACAGTCTGAACCAGGGCGCGGCTCCCGCTTTCAAGTCTGTTTGCCCCACGTGGAGTTCCAGCGAAGCGCGGCATCTGTGCAAGCGCGGGTCGAAATGCGCCGGGCCGCGCCGCGCATCCACATTCTTATCGCCGACGACGACCCGGTAAATCGCATGATCCTCAGCGAGAGCCTGCGCGCCGAAGGGTATCAGGTGG
>DJFO01000382.1:4218-8933 GCA_002432555.1 Marinagarivorans sp. UBA5870 | reverse complement strand
GATCCTCGATGTGATGATGCCGAACATCGACGGTTACACCGCCGCCCGCGAACTGCGCAAGCGCTTCGGATCGACTGAATTGCCGTTAATTTTTCTCACTGCCAACGTGACGACACGCGACCGTCAACTGTGCGCGGAACTGCAAGCGCAATGCATTCTCGTCAAACCCACCGGGCGGGATCAATTGCAGCAGGCCATAGGCGCAGCCCTGGCTCCGCCACAAAAAAAATACGGCGCTATTTAAACCCGTTATAATTCGCGGCCGCTTTCTCTGTTGTCCCTTTAGCATGAAATTGCACATCTATAAAACCGTGGCCGCGCCGACTACCCTCGTTGAATTTATCGCGCAACATTGCGCGCTCTCCAAGAGCAGCATCAAAAAAGCGCTAAATTTTGGCGGCGGCTGGCTGCAAGCGAGCGGCAAGGGCTCTCCTCAACGCTGCCGCCGCGCCACCAAAGCGCTTACCACCGGGGACGTGGTGAATTTTTATTACGATGATCAGCTCTACGGCCAAAGCTGGCCGGTGCCTATGTCCATCGCCGAGACTCGCCACTGGGGTGTTTGGTACAAACCCGTCAATCTTGTCGCTCAGGGCACCCCTTACGGTGACGAGGGATGCATGGAGAACCAAGTGCTGAGCCTGAGCGGCCAAAAGCAGGTGTTTCTCGTTCACCGTTTGGATCGAGAGGCCGCCGGGCTTATGATTTTCGCGTACAGCCGGCAGGCGGCTGCGGCGCTCGGCGAGCTCTGGCGCAACAATCGTGTGGAAAAAATCTACCAGGCCGAGGTGTCCGGCCTGCTGCCGGAGGCAGAAGGTCTCATCGACTTTCCGTTGGACGGCAAATCCGCTCTCACCCGCTATACGCGGCTGCAAACCCTCACCGACTCCACACGGGTCGAAGTCAGTCTGCAGACCGGACGACTGCATCAGATCCGCCGGCATTTCGCCCTCCTGGAGCATCCGCTGCTCGGCGATCCGAAATACGGTTCGACGGCGGCGGCGGACGCCCGCGGCCTGCAGCTCGTCGCCACCGAGCTGCGCTTCGACTGCCCGTTGAACCGGCAGCACTACGCCCTGAGCCTCCCGCGGGAGCTGCGGCTGTTTTGACCGGCCCCGCGGCCGGACACCTGACCCGGCAGCACNNTTGACCAGCCCCGCGGGCCGGACAACAAAGGGCCTAACGACCTTGGCTAAGCAATCAAGGCGCCCAGGCGGCGCGGGAATGTTCGCCGCCAAAGAACACGCGTTAATTTTTTATTCCGCCCGCTGTCGGCTCTCCTATACTCACAACAGAAGCCGTCTGCCCGCATACTGCCCGCGCCGTTTCCGTCCAGAACGCGCTTTTCTTATTTATGCTCCTCGATAGTTGGCACAACACCGCTGCCAGGGAGATTTCGCATGCCCGACGCGGCAACGCACACCATCTGCACGGTAGGAGAAATCTATGTCATTTGAGAAATTGTTCAGTCAGGTCTACAACATTCCGAGCATCCCCAAAGTCGTGCAGGAATTGATTAACAACTTCAACAGTCCTGACAGCAATACCCGAGACATCGCCAAGAAGCTGCAAATGGACCAGGCGCTTTCGATCAAAGTGTTGCGCCTCGCGAATTCGGCCCGATACGGCGCCGGCCGCAAAATCAATTCCATAGACTCGGCGGTCATAGTGCTCGGTTTCGAGGCTTTGAAAACCCTAGTCATCGCCTCGGGAATAACCTCCGCCTGCAAAAGTATCCCGGGTCTCGACCAAAAACAATTCTGGCGCACCTCGTTTATGGTGGCGAATCTGGCGAAAATGCTCGCCCGGTTGACGCGTCAGGATGGCGAACTCGCCTTTACCTGCGGTTTGCTGCACAACATTGGCGACACCCTACTGTTCCTCGCGCACACGGAACAGATGACCGATATCGAGGCTCTCACGGCCGCCGGGGGCGACAAGGCAGCGCTTCAGCAAAATGTTTTCGGCTGCAATTACACCGACGTCGGTGCTGAACTGGCGCGCCGCTGGAATTTTCCCGACGAACTCTGCGAGGCCATCGCCAACCAGAACCAGCCGGAAAAAACCCGCTCGGCAGCGATCTATGCCCTGCTCCTCAACCTGGCCGTAAAAATGAATCAGCGCATCGCTCTCGGGCAAAAGCCCGCACAAGTCCTCGCGGAAATCCCCCAGGCGAAACTGGCCGATTTAAAAATCGACTCCGTCAAATTACTGGACCAACTGACCCGCTTGACGGAACAGGAAGACGACATCGAAACTTTTATTAGCTGAGACATTCTTCAGCTGNNTCATCAGCTGACACACTCATCAGCTGACACACTCATCAGCTGAAATGCGATCGCGGAGTGGCCGATTGTCGCCCGCTTACGCGGCCGTGGCGCTCACAGATGGAATATGGCTTTCATACCGTTGGCGATAAATTCCACGCTGATGGCGGCCATGATTAGTCCCATAATTTTATTGACGATGGAAATCGTGGTCGGACTCAAGAAGCGCATAAAGCGGTTCGCCATGCGCAGCGAAAACCACACTATCGCCCCTAAGATTAACAAACACCCGCTCAGCGCGAGCAGGTGGGTCCAGACGTGGCTGCGGAAGCTGAAGACGATCACCGTGGAAAAAGCCCCCGGACCCGCCAGCATTGGAATCGCCAGAGGCACTACCACGTGATTGGCGGAAAGGCTTTTGTCCTTGGCCTCGGCCGCCGGTAAAGGATCGTCGAGATGCATGAGCTGCAGAGCAACGATCAACAGCAGCATCCCACCTGCAATTTGAAATGAGCCTATGCTGATCCCAAAGAAATCCAGCACCGCCTGGCCGATAAATACCGTCACCACGAGCGCGATAGTGGTAGTGGCGGCCGCTTTGACGGCGGCTTGATGCCGTTCCTGGGGGGTGAAATGCCGCACGAGATAGAGGTATACCGGCAGGATGGTCACCGGATCCACAATCGCCAGCATGGCAATAAAAAACTGCGTGTACTCGGAAAACTCCAGCATAAAGCGGCGCCACTGGGTAAAACAAATCCATCGGCGCCGAGTCGTGCAGAAACCGCGCCGGGCTCTCTTCCAGTGTAGACCGCCAGCAGCGCAAAAGAACGCCGTCGGCGGTGCGGAATTTAGCGAGCGCCGGTATTTTTTTCCTGCAGGACCTGGCGAAAGAACTCGCCCTGCTGGGTCGGCGTAAAACGCCAGTCCTGCACCATGGTCGGCGACCAGTCTGGGTCGAAACACCAGACTGTCCAGGAAATCCCTCGCGCTTCCATAAACGACACTATCTGCGGGCCATAACTCCCGTCGTTGATCACAGGCACGTGCGGACCTTTGCCATCGGGCTTAACCCAGCCGATCTCCGTCGCAATCAATGGGTATGACGCGGCCACAAATCCCCACCCCTGCTGCCACGCCTTGTGATAGTTCTCCTCCGTCGGCGGCTGCGGAGTCACCTTCTGCGGATAAGGGTGAACCGCGTAGGCAATGCCGTCCCGGGCAATCGGTTTCGCGCGGATGGGCGTGAGATCGTAGGCCCAATCAAACCCCGTCACTACGGGGATAGCGGCAGGATTATTGGCACGGATCAGGTCGATAATTTTTTCGTTTTGTGCTTTCCAGAGATCCCAATCCGGCTGTCCCAGTGTGCCGCCCATGGTGGTCGGTTCGTTGAAAATTTCGTAAAGCGCCAGGGTGGGTACGTTCTTATAACGCGCCGCGGCGGCTTTCCAGAAATAGAGCGTTTCGGCGTGGGTGGTGTTGTAGATGGAGCTTTGAAACAATTCATTGGGCAAGTATCCAATGGAATGCCAATCGAGGATCAGATACAGCCCCAACTCGTTCGCCCACAGCACCGCCTGGTCCAGCAGGTCGAAATACCCTTGCTCGCCGCGGCCCCGCCAAGCCACCGGATGCACCGGCAACCGCACTACATTGGCGCCCCATCTGTGAATTTCCTCAAACAAGCCCTTGCGCCATTGGTCCTTTCGATACACCCAATCCGGATCGGCGATGTTCACCCCCCGGAACACGACGGTCTGCTGCCGGTCGTCGACGAAGCGGTTGCCCTGCACACGAATGTAACTCTGCGGTTGCAGCCGAGTCGCATCGAAGGAGGTTGGTTTCGGCCGGTCCCACCATCCATGTCCGGCCGCCGCGGGCTTTTCCGAAACCGCCGCACAGGCGACTAGCCAAAGCAACATCACCAAAACGCCGGCGCGGCGAAACAAGTGAACCATATATTTTCTCCTATAGGCGGGGGTGCAACTGCGGCGGAAGGGGTTGCAAGCCGACTCATTTCCAACTGAATTCGCACTTAGCCGAAACGTCGCTCAAGTGGAATAACGCGGACTATAGGAGTGTTACCGACTGGGCGCAACCACGGCCTAAGCGGTAACAAAACGAGCCGCGCCACATTGCGATTTCTCATATCAATATTCTCATCAATAGCAAAAAATCACCTTTGGCAGCAGAGGCTTATTTCGTTTCGAAATATTTACTGCAAAACTAAACAGTCACTTAAATTTATTAGACATTTCCAGCAATTTTAACGTGACAAGCATCACAGACCGGACTAAGCTTGTTTCAAAAGGTAACACTAAATCCCAAAAAGATCGTCTGGGCCCCACAAGGGCTGGTGAAACATAAGGAAACTTTCATGAGACGTGCATACAACCCTCTGATACCCCTCGTCCAAACCCTCGATGACGGCATAGAGTTTTACCG
>DJFO01000382.1:4004-4201 GCA_002432555.1 Marinagarivorans sp. UBA5870 | reverse complement strand
TGGGAAAAATCCCTCACCTACCACGGGACACTAGCCAACCGTTACGCACCGCTGTTACAGGACGTTGTGCAGGATGAATCCCTGGGGCTGGTGCGCGAAGTGGAAGAGCATCTGATCGATGCGATGATCACCGCTTCGGTCAACAGTCACAATGCGCTCGTCGAGTGCATCATCAAAGATCTGATACCGCGCATCTC
>DJFO01000382.1:0-3948 GCA_002432555.1 Marinagarivorans sp. UBA5870 | reverse complement strand
CCGCCGCCCCTTCTCAAGTCGATAAAATCCGCTATGATCGCCCGCGGGCCGGCGCTCCCGCCGTGTTCCGCCGTCACGGGAGAGATCATGGATCCAGTCAAACACGCCTTGGAAACAGGCCGCCTCGAGCTGCTGGACATGGGTCTGCGCGGCAACTCACTCTTAAACTTCCGGCCCGGAGCCAAAACCCTCGAAGTCATTGACGAACGCTCCGACGCGATTCTGCGCCTTCTGGTGCAAGAAAAACGCGCGCTCAACTTTATTCCATTGCCCCCGTCGCTGCTGCCGAAGGAATCGATCGCGCCAACTGTTGCTCACCCACTCCCCGAGGCACCGGATGCGACTGCGCCCCAGACCGGCGACCTCGTTGAGCGCCTGGCTGTGTTGCACGGGGACGAGCGACATCAGGACTCGCGCCTGCAGACGCAGCTCGCCGCGGATGCGCTGGACCTGAGGCTCCTGAAAATTTTCACCGAAGCCAATACCTATTATCAGGAACAGGGCATCCATATCCTGTACTTGGCCCTGGGTTTCCTGGGCTGGTACGAGTCCGGCAATACAGCGACCGAGCGGCGTGCGCCGCTCCTGCTGGTGCCCGTTAGCCTGCACCGCAGTTCCGCGCGGGAGCGGTTCTCGCTGCGCTACACGGAGGCGGACCTGGGGCCGAATCTCGCCCTCGCCGCCAAACTGAAGGCGGAATTTCATTTGGAGCTGCCCGGCTTCGATGAAGACGTGGAGCCGCTCGCCTACTGCGCCGCAGTGCGCGCGGCCGTCGCCGGCCAGGCCCGGTGGCGAGTGGCCGAAAATGACGTGGCCCTAGGGTTTTTCTCCTTCGGCAAGTTTCAGATGTACCAGGACCTCGCGGAAGAAAACTGGCCACCTCAGCGGGCACCGCACCTTCACCCGACCCTGCAATGCCTGCTGGGAAAGGGCTTCACTAAAGATCCCACCGCCGCGGTTGTACCGGTGCTCACCGAGTTGAATTGCGTCAAGGATGCCGACTTCAGCCAGACGGAAGCCATGCTCGCCGTGCGCAGCGGCGGCCATCTAGTGATCCAAGGTCCACCGGGAACGGGCAAGTCTCAGACAATCACCAACATCATTGCCGACGCCCTTGCCAGCGGCAAAACCGTGCTCTTCGTCGCGGAAAAAATGGCTGCACTCGAGGTGGTGAAGCGTCGCCTGGACGACTGCGGACTCGGAGCTGCGGCCCTGGAGTTGCACAGTCACAAAAGCAATAAACGCGCGGTGCTGGAGGAATTGTCACGCACCCTCGATCTGCGTCCACCCGCATTGCAGGACGCCGGCCCGATTTTGCGCCGCCACCGCCAATTGCAGCAGCAGCTCGACGACTACTGTGCGGCGGTAAACACGGCCATCNNCGACGAGACGCTGCCTGCGGGCATGCCGCCGCTCAACTGCGGCGATCACCTGCACTGGGACGCGCAGCGGTTTGAGCGCGCCGAAACCACAATCAAAGCCCTCGCCGAACATTTACAGTCACTGGGAGTGCCGTCCCAAACACCTTTTGCCGATGCCGCCCTCACCGACTTTTCGCCGCTCGCCCAGCAGGTATTGAGCGAGACCCTCACGCGTCTCGCGCCCCTGTTGGAAGCTTGCCGTAACCAAAACGAGGCGCTGGCCGCCGCCGCGGGCACACCGGTTCCCCAGACCGCGGCTGCAAGCCGCAAGCTGCAACAGGCACTGGCGGTGATTGCCGAACACCCGGATTTGACAGGTCTCCAGGTACGTTCGTCTCGCTGGCACACACACGCGGAATTGCTGCGCGATTTGTTGCAGAAAAAAATCGAAATGACCACTCTCGTGCAGCGGCGGCAACAACAGGTCACCGAGCACGCTTGGCAGGCGGACCTGCAGCTGACGCGGGAGATTTGGGCCAATCTCGCCGCGCGCTGGTGGCGCGTCCTCGCGGCGGACTTCCGGCGCGCGCAACGCACTCTGCAAACACTCTGCCGTGGACCAGTGCCGGAGCACCCGCAGGACGCCCTGGTGCTCCTGGACGACTTGCTGCGCCACCAAAGCCTCGCCCGGGAATGTCGGCAGCACGCGGCTTTGATCGATGAGTTATTTGGCGAGCGTTGGGAGCGACCCGCCGGCCTGCTGCAGGCCATGGATTGGCTCCGCGCTATACACGGGCGGGTGGCGAAGGGCGAAGTGCCGGACGCAGTATTCGACTGGATCGCCAACACTGGGCGGCGGGTGGAGCCGCGTTTGATCAACGACCTGGAAAACACCCTCGCCGCCCTCGAACCCGCACTGGCGCGCTTACAGGAACAGTTGGTATTGCGGCCTTCAGCGCTCGAACGCCCCCTGCCGCTGTTGCAGCAGGATTGCCAGCGCTGGCCGCAGCAATGGGCCGCGCTCTACGCCACCGCTCAATACAACCGGTTGCGCGAAAACATGACGGACGCGGGGCTCGCTGACCTAGCCGCAATGGCGCATGAGGGACAGGTTCCGGCGGCACAGCTGCTCGCCTACTTTCGCCATGTTTGGTTTAGCGCGCTGCTGAACCACGCCTATAGCGAGCGCGAAGCGATTCGGCGATTCGACCGACAACAACATGAACAAGCGGCCGCGGAGTTTCGGCAGGTCGACGCGCAGCTCTTGCAGCATACGCGCGAGCGCCTGCTCATCCAGCACTGCCAACAGCTGCCGACTGGCGAGGCCGGTGAAATGGTCGTGCTGCGGCGTGAGATAAACAAAAAACGCCGTCATCTGCCCATCCGGCAATTGCTCGCCCAGGCCGGCCGCGCGGTGCAAAAGATCAAACCCGTCTTCATGATGAGCCCCATGTCGATCGCCACCTATCTGCAACCGGGTGGGCTGGAATTCGATTTGGTTATTTTCGACGAGGCCAGCCAAGTCAAAGTAGCCGACGCGTTCGGCGCACTGTCGCGCGGCCGGCAGGTGGTCGTGGTGGGGGACACCCGGCAGATGCCGCCAACGGATTTTTTCAGCAAGTCCTTCGAACTGGACGACGAGGAGGCCGCCGCCAGCCAGACGGCTGACATTGAGAGCATTCTTAACATGTTCCTCGCCCGGGGCGCACGGGAAACCTGGCTGCGCTGGCACTATCGCAGCCGCCATGAGTCCCTTATCCAGGTCGCGAACCGCGAATTTTACGACAACAAGCTGCTGATTTTTCCGAGCCCGGGCAGCAATCCGCGAGCGCAGGGACTGCAGCTGCAGTATTTGCCGGACGCCGTCTACGACCGCGGCGGCTCGCGCACCAATCCGGCGGAGGCCCGCGCGGTGGCCGAGGCGGTGATGGAACACGCGCGGCGGCAACCCGACCTTACTTTGGGTGTCGTCGCATTTTCCACCGCTCAGCGCGATTGTATTCTGCTCGAACTCGAAAAGCTGCGCCGTGCGGACCCCGCCAGCGAAGCCTATTTCACAGCGGGCGACACCGAGGCTTTTTTTGTTAAAAATCTGGAAAACGTTCAAGGGGATGAGCGCGACATCATTTTGATCAGCATTGGCTACGGCCGCACCGCTGAGGGGACCCTCAGCCGCAACTTCGGTCCGCTCAACAACGCGGGCGGTGAGCGTCGCTTGAACGTGCTGATCACCCGCGCCCGGCTCGCCATGCGGGTGTTCTGCAATTTCACAGCGGAGGATCTCGAAGCGGGTCCGGCGACGCCGCGCGGCGTCGCAGCCCTGCGGAATTTTCTTGAATTTGCCGCGCGGCGCAGTTTGACGGATCTTCCCGCGACGCCGCCCCCCGCCCTCAACCCATTTGCCCAGCGGGTTTACCAGTTGCTCCAGCAGCGCGGCTACCAAGTCACCGCTCAACTGGGGGCCGCCGGATGCTTCCTCGACCTGGCCCTGCGCGATCCACAAGACCCTCGGCGATTTCCGCTCGCCATCGAAACGGACGGTACCAACTACGCCGGCAACGGGGCAGCGGCAGGCAGCGTACGGGAC
>DJFO01000150.1 GCA_002432555.1 Marinagarivorans sp. UBA5870 | reverse complement strand
CCTGCAGTCCGCTTATTGCGGGGCCAAGTTCGCCGTGCGCGGCTTTACCGACGCGGTGCGGGCCGAGCTGATCCACGACCGCCTACCCATTCACATCGGCATGGTGCAACTGTGCGCTTTCAATACGCCTCAGTTTGACTGGGGCCGCAATCGCATGCCGCTGCGGCCGCAGCCCGTGCCGCCGGTATTTCAGCCGGAGCTGGCTGCGCGCGCAATCGAGTGGTTTGCCCGCCGTCGCAAACGAGAATTGTGGGTAGGGTTTCCGTCGATCAAAACCATTCTGGCGACCTTGTTCGTCCCGGGTCTGGTGAACCGCCTCGCGGCGCGTCAGGCATGGGACGGCCAGTTCGACAGGACGGCACCGCCGCCGAGCGGCCAGCCGGACAACTTATTTGCCCCCGCGTCGGGTGACTTCGGCGCGCACGGCCGCTTCGATTCGCTGGCGAAACGGACCAGCCGCACGTTGTGGTTGACCATGCACAAACGCGAATTGGGCTTGGTTTCGATCCTAGCGGTTGCGGGCGCGGGTTTGTTCTGGTTGTTTCGCTGAGATTCATAAGGAGCGTTTGCCATGGCTGACACCAATGATTCCCTGTCCGCGCCGAGCGGGCCCGGATCCAACAGCCGCCCCATCGAAGACTACGGACTCATCGGCAACTTGCATACGGTCGCGCTCGTATCGCGGGCGGGCTCCATCGACTGGTTTTGTCCGGGCCGCTTTGACCAGTCCGCCTGTTTTGCCGCCTTGTTAGGGAGCGCCGAGCACGGCTGCTGGAGCCTGGCGCCTACCGGCGAAACTCTGCACCTCACCCGCGCCTACCTCGCGGATACCCTGCTTCTGAAAACGACCTTCACCACGGCTACCGGTGAGCTGGAACTGCTCGACTACATGCCGGTGCAGTGGGACTGCCACCTGGTGCGGCAGGTGCGCTGCACCAGGGGCGAGGTGCAGGTGAGCACCCTCTGCCGCCCGCGTTTTGATTACGGCCGGTGCGCGGCGGAGGTGCAAGCGGAAAACGCGGGGCACCTCTGGATGTCCCACGGGGACCAGCGCCTGCGCCTGCTTTCGGACGTAACTTTGGCCGCGGCGGATGGCGCGGCGAGCGCGGGCTTTACTCTCACGGCGGGACAGACGCGCTACTTCGTGCTCAGCAGCGGCGACTTCGACGGGGACTTCGCCATACCCGAGGAAGTGGCGGAAATCACCGACCGGTGCGCCGCCTGGTGGCGGAACTGGGTGGCGCAGTGCAGTTACAAGGGTCCCTGGCGAGACGCGGTGGTGCGCTCGCTGATTACGCTTAAAGCGTTAATTTATGCTCCGACCGGCGCGCTGGTCGCCGCCGCCACCACCTCCCTTCCCGAAGTGCCGGGCGGGATCGCCAATTGGGACTACCGCTACAGCTGGCCGCGCGACGCCGCGCTGGTTTTCGATGTGCTGCTGCGGTCCGGATTTGAACTGGAGGAGGAAGAGTGGCGCGATTGGCTGGTGAATGCGGTGGAGCAGTCCGGCGGGGAATTGCGTCCAATCTACGCCGTGGACGGCCAACCTTGTGCGCGGGAACGAATTCTTGACTGGCTGCCGGGGTACGAAGACGCCCGACCGGTTCGCGTGGGCAATGCCGCGGGCGGGCAGCACCAGCTCGACCTGCTTGGCGAGGTCATCGACATGCTGCACCTAGTGCGTAAGGAGGGGCAGGGGATCAAGCCGGAAATGTGGGAGCTGCAGTGCCGGCTGCTCGGCAAGCTCGCGCAAACCTGGCGCGAGCCGGACACCGGCATTTGGGAATCGCGCGATAAGCCTCGCCATTACGTGCACTCCAAAGTGTTTGCCTGGGCGGCGTTCGCCCGCTCCGTTTACGACGCGGAGACCTACGGTTTATCGGCTCCGCTGCAAACTTGGCGCACCTTGCGCGAGCAAATCAAGGCGGACATTTTGGCAAATGGATTACATGAACAAGGCTTTTTCGTGCGCTGTTACGGCGATGACCAGGTGGACGCGAGCCTGCTGATGCTTCCCCTTATTGGGTTTCTGCCGGCGGATGATCCGCGAGTGATTGCGACAGTGGAGCAGATTGAGCGGCACTTTCGCTCCGTCGAGGGTTTTGTCTACCGCAATCCGATTGGCGATTTCGCGGGACAGGAAGGTGCATTTCTTCTGTGTAGTTACTGGCTCGCGGATTATTACCACATCGCGGGCCGCGAGCCCGAGGCGGTGGCCTTGTTCGAGCATCTATTGGATATTCGCAACGATCTCGGCCTGCTCTCGGAGGAATATGACCCGCACCAAAAGCGCTTGCTCGGCAACTTTCCGCAGAGCTTCAGCCATCTCAGTCTGGTCAAAAGCGCGCTGCTGATAGGTGCCGGCGAAAGCGTCGAGTTCAGTGGCAACGCCAAGCTGAAATAAAACCGCGCCCGCTTATCGCGATCCACCGCCTGCCGCCCCGCAAAAAAACTTGGGATAGCAGACGTGGGAAAATGTGCTAATTTTTATTTGAGGGCTCGCAACGGTTTGTTTAAGGGCTCGCAACGACAATAATCAAAACTCCTTGTTCAGGATCCTGCCTGCCCGGGTATGACCGAGGGGAGACACCTGCACCGGGTCTCGCTCTCTTTAAGCCGTCGCGCACACCGGTGTTGTGCCTAAAAAAGACCTAAAAAAGACTCAGACATGACAGCATTTTTCGCAAGAACAGTAGGTCTGTCACTCGTTTTGATTTGGCCCGGCTCCCAAGGTGGAGCAGCGTGGGCGCAGTCGGCTGACGCTATGGCGGTGCTGACGGATCTTTCACTCGAGGAATTGCTTAACATCGAAGTTCTCTCCGTTTCCCGGCGACCGGAGAGANNTCGCCGACACTCCATCGTCCATTCAGGTGATTACCGACGAGCAGATTCGTCGCTCCGGCGCCAGCAACATTCCGGAGGTGCTGCGTTTAGCCAGCAACCTCAATATAGCCCAGCAAAATTCCCACGAATGGATCATCTCAGCGCGCGGCTTCAGCTCCGACGTGGGCAACAAATTATTGGTGATGATGGACGGCCGCACAGTTTATACGCCGCTATTTTCCGGCGTATTTTGGGACCGTCAGGATTATCTGCTGGAAGATTTGGAGCGCGTGGAGGTGGTGAGCGGTCCGGGTGGCAGCCTGTGGGGCGCNNATCGAGGTGATCAGCGGCCCGGGCGGTACGCTCTACGGCCCCAACGCGGTCAACGGGGTGATCAACATACTTTCGAAAACGGCAGCCGACACCCAGGGCTGGTATGCAGAGGGCGCGGCGGGCAACCGGCTCGAAAGTCTTGCGGCTATGCGTTATGGCGGAACCCTGCCGGGTCGGGGGCATTTCCGCGTTTACGGCAAACACGCTGACCGCAATTCGGAGCATTTGAGCAGCGGCGCCGACGGCCTCGATCCCTGGTGGATCGGCCAGCTCGGTTTTCGCGCCGACAGCGATGCCGTTCGCTCGGATCGTTTTACTTTGCAAGGCGATTATCACACCACGGAATCCTGGTTGGCGTCTGGTGGTGAGTCCCGGACGCGCGGGGGCAATTTACTTGCCCGCTGGACACGGGACTTGAGCGTGGCTTCGAATATCAATCTCCAGGTTTATTATGACCAGACGGCGCTGGTGCTACCGGTGCCCGAATTTCGGGTAAATGGCACTCTGCTCGCGCCCGCCGGCACCTTTCGGGATACCCCCGACACGGTCGACGTCGACTTTCAGCACAGCTTTCGCTATAACCGCGGGCAGAAAATAGTTTGGGGGCTGGGTTATCGTTGGACCTATGACCAGGTCGAGAATGCGCCCGGCCTTGGATTTTTGCCGGAAAGCCTGCAGCAGGATTTAATCAGTGCTTTTTTTCAGGATGAAATCACGCTGATAACGGACAAACTCGCTTTAACCCTCGGCACTAAAGTCGAAAACAATTCCTATACAGACGTTGAATGGGAACCGAGCGCTCGCCTGCGCTGGGACCTGAGCGCCGAGCAGATGTTGTGGACCGCTATCTCGCGCGCGGTGCGCATGCCGTCCCGGATCGACCGCGACATCCGCCAGGGGGTGCCGCCCCATTTTGTGCTTCTGAGCGGCGGGGAGGATTTCGATTCGGAAAAGGTGCTCGCCTATGAAGCGGGGTACCGCACCCTACTCGGCGACCAGTTGGCCGTGTCTGTGGCCGCCTTTCACAACGAATATTCGTCCGTTCGCAGCACGCGCCTCGCCCCAACCATCTTTCCCCTCTATTTCGCCAACGATCTCGAGGGCGATACTCAAGGCATCGAACTTAGTTTGACCTATCAGGCGGCGGAGTGGTGGCAAATTCATGCGGGCTACAATTATCTGCGGGAGGACCTAAGGGTTAAACCGGGCGGTTACGATTTCAACAATGCGCACAACGAAACTGCGGATCCGAAAAATCAATTTTCCCTGCGCTCAGCAATGAATCTCGCCGACGCCGTGACCATGGATTTCGCCTACCGCTGGGTCGATAAACTCCCCACCAACAACGCGGGCGAACTCGTATTTGTCCCGAGCTACAGTGAAGTGGACTTTCGCCTGGCCTGTGCTCTGCAAGACAATCTTGAGGTCGCTCTCATCGGCCGCAATGTGTTGCACAAGCATCACCAGGAATTCGGTATACCAGGGCCTGGTCAAGAAGAAGTTGGTCGCAGCTTGTATCTGAAACTGCAGCTGCGGCATTGATTTTTGTTCGTCTTAAAATAAAAAACCCCGGGAGCCTAGGCTCCCGGGGTTGTGGGTTTTGCTACTGACTTACATGCCCCAAAGTTTCTTCAGGATAGTAGTCTTGCGCATGTCAAAGCCCAACCATGATCCCCAGCCCGCTGTGTTGGACGCCGGATCGTATTCGGTGAGATACCAGCCATAAGTATCGCCGGATTCGGGGTTGATCGACCAATAGCAGCCTTCGATCTTTTCTTTGACCATGTAGTCCACCAGGGCGGTCTGCCACTGCTGATCCACGGGGCCAGTAATATANNGGCCAATCCATATTGCCACCGAATTCGCCTATAACAATCGCATAACCCATGTCTTTCAGGTAACCGAAGTGCTCTTGCCAGCCGGCTTCCAGACGCTCCTGGTTAAATACCAGGCGGCACTCGGCCTCCGCCGCAGCTTTGTCTTCCAGGCCATCACAGGTCGGCTGTGTCGGATCCATGAAGTGTTTCTGCACAAACACGGAGGGACCGTAAGTGTGCGGTGAATACACTATGCGCTCTTTGGGAATGTTCGGCGGATTGGTGCCGGCTTCGAATAAGTTTTCACCCCAGTTCGGGTTGGAATCCTCGCTGCCATGGGGCACTTCAACGGGGGTGCGGTCGCCGATCTGATTATTGGCCGATGCGGAAATACCCTCGATAAAGATCAGCGTGTTGGGGTTGACCTCGTTGATGGCCTGATAAGCTTTTTCAGCCAGGGTCTTCCAATCCTGCCAGGTGTAATCCCATGGCTCGTTAAAAATGTCGATACCTATAATGTTGTCGACGCCCAATTTTTCTTCCAGACCGGCGATTTCGCGCAGGTTGGCCAGCCATTTTGCCTCGTTGTACTCGTGCACCGTCACGTTGGGGCTATCAACCGGTCCGCAGGAATAATCCTCGCGCGTGAAGTCGTACATTTCGCGAGTGGCGTCCACATAGGGCGGGCTGGCTTCGAGCCGGCCGGCACGCCAGCCGACGTAGTTGGAGCAGGAGTGGATATCGATCAAAACCTCAATATCGTTTTCATCGGCCAGTTTAATGAAGTCCTCCATCGCCTGCCGCGCGTTGGTTTGTCGCACGGTTTCGTGATTCTTCAGAACGTCGCCGCGGCCTTGCGGATCCATCGGATCGAGTGTTTGTGGCGCGATCGGCAGGCGAATCATGTTGATACCCTGCGCTTTGATCTGCGTCATGGTCTGCTGGATCGTTCGTCCACTACCCTCGCCGCTGTTCGCCCACCACATATTGCCCACATAGAGCTCCATGGGCGCACCACCGGGGTTGACATCATCATCTGACGGCTCGTGCCGACCTTCGAGGCCAAACCAGTTGCCGCAACGCACTGGGAAAACAGTGCCGTCTTTCGTGATGCTGCCCTCGGCGTTCACCCGGAACCGCCCGGCGACCGGAGTGCCGCTGCTGCTTGAGCTGCTCGAGGAGCTGCTTGAGCTGCTGGACGAGCTACTCGAAGAGCTGCTGGACGAGCTGCTGCTGGAGCTGGTTGAGCTACTGTTGGAGCTGGTTGAGCTGCTGCTGGATGAGGAGCTGGAGCTCGATGAGGAGGATGAACTGCTGGAGCTGGAGGAAGACGAACCGGTTGGCTCACCACCACCACATGCAGCCAAAGTCAATGCCATCAGGCATGAGCTGGCCATAGTGACTGGCCGACGCCAGTCAACGAACGCTTTTATCGAGGACATTTTCACTTACCTTTTATTAGTCAACACACTTTTATACAAATGGGGTTTTTGTATGACTTTCGTCGAACCCAGAACTTTTTAGCTTTATTTCAATGGGTTGTTGGCCACTAGAGCCAAATAAGCGAACTACAGCATCGCCGACCGTTGTACAGCATTTTATTGCTCGGGTACCTATAAACTGCTTGGCATCCCAGGACCGCTCAGGTACCTGTTAGTTATCGAGTTTCGATGACGCCCAGGTACTTGTGTACTGCTTAGGTAGAGTTACTGCTAGGTAAAATTTTACCGCCAGGGTAAAAATATCCGTGAGGTATATCTCCGTTAATCCTATTTATTCCACTTCACGTCAAAAAAAGCATCCTGTTTTTACCTCAAATATTAACTGCGTCTCAAGATGGATGCTCGAAGGACGAATATTCCCCGATTTTTTGTGTTGGGGCCTTCTTAGTCAAACTGACTATAAAGCTGGGGAAAAATTTCCACAACGATCGGACGACATTTTTCCGGGTGTTGAATAAAAAAAGACTGTTCGCCACCGAACAAATTTTTATGCAGCCACTTCACACGCAAATTAATGGGCGAGCGGCCTATCGTCGAGGCAGGTCGCGCACCCTACAGCCGTTTGCTCTGCGGTCTTTCATACGGAGTGATTGCAAGCGGAAAAAACCCTCTTTAGCGAGTGTTTTGTAAAAATTTCAAAAATAAAAGCTCGTTTCTGCCGAATTTCGAAAAAAGACGCGCCCAACTCCGCAGAATGGGCGCCGGAGGCGCAGGCATTAAACTTGCTAAATCCGCTGGGCTGTAAAAACAAAACAGAATTTCAGCGAGGAGAAGTTTATGAAGATAAAATCTATTTTAGCCGTCGGTATTTTAGTGGTGGCTGCGCCTGTTACCGCCTTTGCCGGCGACAAAAACCATACGGACCTGGTGAAATCCCTAAATCTCAAAGGTGACCGTGCGGAGCAAGTTGAAAAAATTCAGGACCAGTACGAAGATCAAGCCAAGCAGGTGAAGGAAAAGGCGAAAGATGAAATCGATAAGCTGCGCGAGCAGAAACACGATCAACTAAAGGCAGTTTTGTCTGAGAAGGAATTTAAACAATACGAATCTATCAAAGAGGCCCACAAAGAGAAGAAGGAGCATTGGGCTGAAAAGTGCGAGGAGCACCACGAGAAGGTAGGTGGCTAAGCCCCATTGAGTGCGGCGCCGCCGCCGCGCCTCCACCCGGAAACGCAGCGAAACTCGCGGTCAGCGCCCGGGTGGGCATCCCTCGAATTTACTGTTAAACTCCTGCTCGTTCGTTCTGTCCTATACCAACACAAACTGACAGAACAGCTGACGGTGCTCTTCCATTATTAAGTTACATCGAGCTTCGCTTAGGGCGTTTTCTCACACAAAGCCTAGCCAGGAAGCTTGTCGCAGAAAGTTTTGTCACAAGACTTTTGTTACATAAGCATCGCAACCAATAACAAAAGCAATGCGATCCTTAGAATCTCAAACCGGGTGGATTCTTTATGGAGCCAGCAGCATATCTCGAAATGGCGGAAACCGAAACGCGCCATTGGTGGTTTCTTGGACGACGCGCGATCCTTGTGTCGGTTATCGAACAACTGCAGTTGCCTGCCAGTAGCAGAATCCTTGAGGTAGGTTGCGGAACCGGCGGCAATTTGGAAATGTTGGCGAGGTTTGGCGAGGTGAGCGCCCTAGAAATGGACCCGACTGCGCGGGATCTGGCGATGAAAAGTACCGGTCAACGGTATGTAATCAAGGCCGGCTGTTGTCCGCTGGACATACCCTTTAAGGACGGCCAGTTCGATTTGATCTGCATGTTTGACGTGCTTGAACACATCGAGCGGGACGAAGAGACCCTCAAGGCATTGCACCGGCTGCTCAAGCCGAACGGTCAATTGTTCATCACCGTACCGGCCTATCAGTGGTTATTCGGGCAACACGACCGGTTCCTCCATCACAAACGCCGTTACACCTCGAGCAATTTTTTGGCGAAAGCCGCCGCGGTGGCGTTTTCTCCTGTAAAGATCAGCTACTTCAACACCTTTCTCTTCCCGCTGATTTCGCTGGTCCGCTTAAAGCAGCGCCTGACGCGAGATCCTTATGTCGTGGGCACTAAGCCGCCGCAAAATCTCGTCAATACGATTTTCCGCAAGGTCTTCGGCGCTGAACGATTTTTCCTAAAGTACTTCAATTTGCCGTTCGGCATATCCCTGCTCTGCGTTCTGCGCAAGGCCGACTCAGGACCAGGGGGTGTTGCCACCCCGAGCGGCACCTAGCGCCGAGCCGAAAGAGCCTCGCTGAGAAACTCTAGGGTTATTTTCCGCACCTTCGCACTCGTCCAAGCGGAGGCATCGTTGGAGTGAGCCGCCCCTTGGACTGTCCTGTGGGTAGCGCAAACACCTTGCGTCTCGAGCGCATCGTACAGATGCTCGCTTTGCTGATAAGGCGCGACACAGTCCTGGTCCCCGTGCAGCAGTAAAAAGGGCGGGTCGGTTGGGTCCACATAAGTGAGGGGGCTGGCGCGGGCTACGGCCGGCGCGCAGCTCGCTTCCCCTACAGTGCAGCCGACCAACTTGCTTTCCCCCGAATCCGGTTCGTCGTGATGGCTGGCCGACGCGGGACACACGCCCGCGGCGGCCAAAATATCCAGTTCTTGATCCATCGTCGAAAATTGCACGGGCGGGAACCAAGCGACGGTCGCTTGCACCGCGCTCGAAAATTCCCCATGTCCCATGGACAAGTCTTCCAGCTCGGCCGCATCTCCCGCAGTCCCAACCAGGGCTGCGAGATGGCCGCCAGCGGAACTGCCAAAGGAGGCAAACCGGTCCGGGTCGAGCGCATATTCCGCCGCGTTCGCCCGCAGGAATCGCACCGCGGCCTTAAGGTCGTGGATCTGTGCGGGGAATGGTTGGGGACTGCCAGTCGAATCCGTTGTGAGTCGATATTCCACCGACGCTACGGCGAATCCTTCGCAAACCAACCATAATGCCTGCTTTACATTGAGCTTGGATCCGCTTTGCCAGCCGCCACCGTGGCTCCAGACCACTGTTGGAAACGGACCCTGGCCCGTCTTCGGCAGATAAACATCCAGTTTTTGAGCACCCGCCGCATACGCAAGATCCGAGACAAGGGTGTAAGCGTCACTAGGGCAATCGGGCCAGTCCTCGGTGCTCAACGTCAATAATTCCGATCCGCCGGCGCCGGGGCAAGATGATTCGGCGGAATATTCGTCGGTCCTGCAGCTGCTCATCGCAACGGCCGATAATGTTACGCAAAATACAAGCGCAAAAGATTTTCTGTTCATTGGATCCTTCCTCCTGAGTGCGAGCGCCTGGGCCATCCGGTGCGGATCCTTCGGTTCGCAGACAGGATTTTAAATAATCCGTTACACAGTTCTTCAATCTTTACCTTAATTTACACTGACGCTGTTTAATTGCTAGAGCCAGCCCGCCTTTTTAAACCGGTAGTAGAGGTAACCACACACGGCTGTCACCATTCCCAGGGCGAGTGGGTAGCCGTAGCGCCAGTTCAGCTCGGGCATGTGTTCGAAATTCATGCCCCAAATACCAACAAATAAAGTGGCGGCAGCGAAAATGGCCGCCCAGGAAGCCAAACGTTTATTAACTTCGTTCTCTTCGATGGCCACCATAGAAAGGCTCACTTGAATGGCGGTACTGATGGTATCGCGGATCGAATTAATTGAGGTATTGATGCGGTAGAGGTGGTCGTGCACGTCGCGGAAATATTCCTGCGTATTGGCGCAAACTTGCGGCACGCGACCGCCATAGAGTTTCGCCGTTGCTTCCATCATCGGAGTGGCCGCATGTTTCAGCACCGTGATTTTGCGCTTCAGCGCGTAGAGCCGCTCGATCGTATCCTTCTGCGCCTGCTTGGTGAAGATCTGCTCTTCGATCGCTTCGAGCTCCAACTCGAGCGCTTCCAATATCGGAAAATAGCGATCCACCACGGCATCTAAGAGCGCGTACAGAACAAAAGCGGGGCCCATTTTCAACTGGTGCGGTTCGCGCTCGCAGCGAGCGCGCACCCCGAGAAATCCCTGCTGGCTGCGGCTGCGCACCGACAGCACATAATCGCGCTCCACAAAGATGGCGACTTCCCCGACCAGCAGTTCTCCCTCGACCACTTCCACCGTGTGTATAACGACAAACAGCGAATCCCCGTACTCTTCGATTTTGGGTCGCTGATGGCCGTGGCGCGCGTCCTCCACCGCCAGCTCGTGCAGGTTGAACTCCTCTTGCATAATGTCCAGTTCCGCGGGCTCCGCATCGCGCAGCGCGACCCAGACAAAACAATCCGGACGGTCCACGTAATCGCTGATCGCCTCAACAGGAATGTCGCACAGCCGCTTTCCTTCCTGATAAACCACGCAGTTTATGAGCATGACCGCATCTCCGAAAAAGGTGCAACTATATTCGTTATAGTTGCCCATTGTAATCCGGCGCGGCGAGGGGCATCAAAGCGCCACGCGGATGTCTATTCGAGAGAGACCATTTTTTGGGGGAATCATGTCGGACTGCATATTGGCGATCGATCAGGGCACTACCAGCAGCCGAGCTATGGTGTTTGCACCGGACGGTTCGGTGCTCGCCAAAGCCCAAGAGGAGTTCACTCAACACTACCCCGCGAATGGGTGGGTGGAACACGATCCATTGGAAATTTGGCAAGTGACCGCCAAAGTGTGCCGCGACGCGCTCGGCCAGTTGGACGAAGCCGGGCGCGTCGCTGGTATCGGAATTACCAACCAGCGAGAAACCACCGTGGTGTGGGACAAAACAACCGGTGAGCCGGTCTACCCCGCCATCGTATGGCAGGACCGCCGCACTGCCGATCATTGCCGCAAACTGATCGACCGGGGCGGAGAAAACCTGATCCGGGAGCGCACCGGCTTACTGGCCGATCCCTATTTTTCCGCGACCAAAATCGCTTGGATTCTCGATCGAATACCCAACGGCCGCAATCGAGCCAAACGCGGCGATCTAGCGTTCGGCACCATGGACTCCTGGTTGATCTGGCAGCTGACCGGCGGCAAGGTCCACGCCACGGACGCCACTAATGCATCGCGCACTCTGCTCTTCAACATTCACACCCAGGAATGGGACAAGGATCTCCTGGACTTGCTGGAAATCCCCGCGGCGATCTTGCCGGAAGTGCGCGACTGCGCCGCCGACTTCGGCACGGCAGTCGTCGGGCTCGGCGGGCTGCGGCTGCCGCTTGCCGGTGTCGCCGGTGACCAGCAGGCGGCGATGGTGGGCCAGGCATGTTTTACCGAGGGCATGGTGAAAAGCACCTACGGCACCGGATGTTTTGCCCTTTTGAATCTGGGAGAGCAGGCCGTTCTCTCGCGCAACCGGATGTTGACCACAGTGGCGTATCGCATCCGCGGGCGCCCGACCTTTGCGTTGGAGGGAGCGATTTTTGTCGCGGGTGCCGCGGTGCAGTGGTTGCGCGACAAACTGGGAATTATTCGTCATGCCGCCGAGACGGAAGATCTCGCGCGCGGATTGGACTCCAACCGCGGGGTTTATCTGGTGCCCGCTTTTACGGGACTGGGTGCGCCTCATTGGGAGCCACACGCGCGCGGCTTGATCTGCGGTCTGACCCGGGACAGCGGCCGAGCCGAAATTGCGCGGGCCGCCTTGGAAGCCGTTTGTTATCAGACCCGCGATCTGATTCAGGCCATGACGGACGACTCCGGCACACGGCCCGCGGCGTTGCGCGTCGACGGCGGCATGACTGCCAATGCCTGGTTGCTGCAATCACTCGCGGATATCGTTGAAGTGCCTGTGGAGCGCCCGGCGATGATTGAAAGCAGCGCCCTTGGCGCGGCGCGCCTGGCCGGTTTACAAATGGGTCTTTTCACTGATCTGCAACAGATCGGTGAACGGTGGAGCGCGAGTTGCCGCTTCGAACCGCGGCTGCCTGGGGACGAAAGGGAGCGAATGCTCGCCGGCTGGCGAAATGCTGTGGAAAAATGCCGCGTCTGAGTGCGGCGGCCCCGAGTGAGAAAGAACCTAACGTTGGCCACGCGGTCCTTCCTATTAGGTTATTTCATTCAAAAAAAACCGAGGGTTTGATCATGGATTCCATTAATCGAAACCAGCCAGAACACAACCGTGAAAATTTGCAGGGCAAAGAGGCCGTAGATCGTATACGCAAAATTGTCGATCACGCGAAGAGTTGTTTTTTCTGCACCTCCGTCACCATCGAAGGATCCAGCGGTGCCAGACCCATGAGCGTGCAGCGGGTGGATGATGAAGGAAAACTCTGGTTTTTGAGCGCAAGCGACACCCATAAAGACCAGGAGCTGCGGCTCGACCCTCGGGTGCGGCTGTATTTTCAGGGCTCTGCGCATTCGGATTTTCTCGAGCTTAATGGTCGCTGCGAGGTCTCTAAGGATCCGGCGAAGATTGAGGAGTTTTGGCAGCCCATCATGAAAACATGGTTCACCGGCGGTAAAGACGACCCGCGAATTTCTGTTATCAAAGTGACCCCGACGGACGGCTATTATTGGGATACCAAACACGGTTTTGGTATCGCCGGAATTAAAATGATGGTCGGAGCNNGTCAATTAAAATGATGGTCGGAGCCGCGCTCGGCAAAACGCTGGATGATTCCATCGAGGGTCGACTGCGGGTGCGTTGATGGCGTTAATGGCTCCGCCGGGGCGATGCCTGGAGTCGTTCCGGCTTTACCTTTACGAGACAGTTCGCTCGGGTATATCAGACACCTGCCAGCGCGCGGGGATAAAAAACCTCCAAGCGTAAACCCAGCACGGGTAGGGTTTGGCGCTGGTTATGGACGTAAAAACTTGGCGACGTACCAGCAGCTCGCGTGAATTTCCAAACCCTGCTCTTGGGCCCATTTCAAGCCGTGGCGAACCAGTTTTTCCGCATGGCCGCGCCCGCGAAATTCCTGCGGCACATAGGTGTGGGTGAAGTTAACCGAACCGGGAATGTCATTCCCCGATCCCCGCGATAAACGATAGTCCAGGCGCGCCACCCGGCCCTCTATATCTAAAAAAAAGCTTTGACCATTCTCATCATGGCGAATTTGATTGGGCGTATTCATGCGCAGCTCCTTGATAGGGTTCGAGCCAAAATACTGTCTCGCTCGCGTCCAGATATTATACGGACCTACAGCAAATTTCGAGTCGAGCAATCACGGGGGCAAGACCACCGCTAACACCCGCCCGGTGCAGTCCATTTCTTGGAGCCTATGAAATTGCCAAAGTGCCGTCCGCGCGTCTCCCCAGCACAGGTAACGCCGGACCTGGAACGGGTAGTTGCCGCGGGGCGAAATTTCGGCGTGGCAGCGGCTTACCTAGCTTCCACAAAAGTCGCTGTTGGTTGATCAAAACCACACATGATGGGTCGAGGGTTGCCACTTTTTAAGATCGAGCGGAACATCGACGCTCGTTACCCCGTCGTCCTCGAACAATGACGATTCAGCGATGCCGTGCAATGCCCGAGCGGCGCGTTCGGGAGTTGAGTAACGCCCGAGATATAAATTATTAAAATAGGCGACGAACTTGCCGGTCAGAGAATCGTACTGGATTTTGACAACTCCAGTACAGGTTGCGTAAGTCCACATGGTCTTATCCCCCGCTGAAGCAGTATGAGAAAAAATCTTAGCGGATTTCGCAGGAAGATTGGCAGGCTACAGGCGACGGGAATGGCAGGAAAGGCGCCATTGTTTAAAAAGTTTTTTAGCGTTGTTAAACAGCCGGAGAGGAAGNNGAGGAAGATGGCCTGAGATCCTGCGGCAGCCAGAAGGCGCGTTTAGTAAAAACCGCATTTATCAGCAGCTTGCAAAAATAATCTGGTGAGATAAATCGTTTATGTGATGTTTTAGGTCTCGATGTCGAGTCGCCGAGGCAACACCTTGCCTCGGCTCGGTGCTAGGGACAAAATCAACTGTATGTCCGTCGCGTAAAAAGCTGTACGCCATTTCGTAACGTGGCCGCAATCCTCCAGGAGAGCAAAATGCGCGAAAGCGAGGCCGCAGAGGTCCCGCCGCAACGGCCTCGAAAATCGTCTGAGGATACTTTCTGAAGATGGTTAGAGTGCGGCAAGTCGAATGCAGCTATCTCCACCAACCGCGCCAGCCCTTCAGCAAAGACGCCAAGCCTCCATCTGCGTTGCCGCGTCCAGATTGCGAGTCAGCAGCGGACGAGCTTGGGTGTCTAGGCGAGGCAGGGCTAGACGCCCTGGCAGATGCGGTGCTTGATGAGGTGCTGCTCGATGATGAGGCGCTACTTGATGATGAGGCGGTACTTGATGAAGAAGAGCCATTTGATGAAGAAGCGCTGCTCGACGAGAACGACCTGCCTGATGAAGACGCACCACTGGAAGAGGCCGTACAGCTTGACGCCGCGGAATGGTGCCGCGCACGTGAAGATGAAGCACCGGCACGGGCGCTTTCCTTGCTGTCTTTGCTGTCCGTATGCGAGCTCGCGTCAATCGGCGTCGGAGCAGCGGGATCGGAGCTGGCCTCGTGCGTATATTCGGTTGAGGAAATTTCGCCATCGCCCGTTTGTATGCGAACCTTGACTCTGTGGGTACCTCCCTCGGCCGTGGTTTTCTCTACGGCCGCGTGAGCGCTCGCGCGATAAGTTTTTTCCATGCTCGGATACCTCCGCAAAAGGATGAAATTCGTTTAACCGCAGCTCAAGCTGAAAATGGACCGCGATACCAAGTGGACATCGGCGTGGACATCGGCCCTGTCGGCATTGTCCTATGACGTATGTGCCGGTCTGTTCAGGCAAGTCCGGGAAGTCCGTTCAGGGTAAGTCCGCTGCCGAATCGACCCCCGTTGTAGCCAAGCTCCGTTCGCCCTTAACCCTGCTTCTAGTCCTGGTCCTATTACGCTCCGCTGTTGATGTGTGCGTATTGCTTCGAATAAACTTTCCGCCAAGTTAGCAGAATCCGTCCTTATATAAGAATCACTAAGTCTCAAACCCGTTGGAATGTGGTGCTTGAGGCTGCCGCACCAGAGCTTCCGTCAGTTACTCTCCGCTTATCGGGGCTATACTCAGGTGTCCCCCACCTCTCTGGATGCGTTGGCAGCGGATGTGCTAGTGTGTGGGCCACTTCGACAGCTGTAGATTTTTATGGTGCTTCATTTAAATTTCGCTTCCGCGTTGCGGTGCTTGTTGCCTTTGTTTCTTCTTATCTTGCTTGGAGGCTGTGGTAATAGCCGTGACAAGTCCGCTGCGAGCTCCTCGAGTACTTCATCTTCCTCTTCTTCCAGCAGTTCCTCCAGTTCGAGCAGTACCTCCAGCGGCCTGGTTTTTGGTGCGTGCGAAGGACCGAATGCCGATATCTGCGGGGACTTTGACTTGGAAGAAGAGCCGGAACCGGACGTAACCCCCGAATTACCGCCCGGGTGGGGTATCAAAGTCAGCGGAGGAAGCAAAGTGACGCTCAGTACGGAACACGCCTACAGCGGCAACACGTCGATTAAAATCGTCTCCGGTGGCGGTGGCTACAACCATGGCTTTTTAAGCATGGATTTGGCAACATTTCCTGCCCTGCAGCAGGAAATGTTTGGTCGAATTATGCTTTACGTGACCGACGAAAATGCCAATGCCGGTGACTTTACCTTCCTGCAAGCGGAGGGTTACTGGCCGCAACCGGAATCTGGCGCGCCGCCCGGGACACACATCATGTACCGCGGCCGCATTGACCGCCGTTACGACCACGTCTTTGCCAATTACGATACCTGGATCGATGAAAATTTGGACAACGTTTCCGACTGGCCGACAGACTGCCAAAAGCATCCCACGATTACCGAAGCCGGCCCGCCGCCGCTGTATGTCATGCCCAAAAATGAATGGGTCTGTGTGCAATGGCATATGAAGCGCAGCACTGACCACATTGATATTTCCCTGAACGAAACGCACCTAATCGGCATCCGCGTAAACGGCAACGGCAATGGCTGCGCCAACAATACTACTCAGGGTGGGGTGTGGTTTGCGCCGCAGAAATTCGAGTTCGTGAATGTGGGCATTGAACAATATAGCGAGGACGCACTACCGCGCACTGTCTATATCGACGATATCATTATGGATAGTCGGCTGGTTGAATGCGACGGAAGCCTCACGGATCCCAGCCACCATTAATACGAGTACCTGGAGGCATAGTTGTCTCCGGGCGGCTCCTTGGAAATTCAATCTACAGGCAAACTCGACGTAGGTTTGCGATACGTCAAAATCGATCCTGGTTGAATTCAGCATTTATCCGCGAACGCCATCTCGGCTAAGGCTCAAATGACGCCGAGAATATTCTGTACCGTACCTTCTCGCGAGTCTTCGTTCCTGGTGCCGGCAAATATGTCACCACTCGGAGCGACGCGCGTCCTTCATCCATAACATCCAACATTAATCGAAGACAAGCCGTCCTGCTTCCGGACGTTCGTATAGCTTGACGCCTTCCTGGGATAACTCTATATCGTGATCGTCCCACCAGGCCGCGAATTCTGGACTTCGCTCACACAGCAAGTGGATTAATTCGTTGAACCATGGTTCATCCACATTGCGAGCATGCTGCACCCGAAATTTGGCGATGCAGTCGCGTGCGTGGACCTGCCCATTCGTGCAGCGTGTTAGGCAAGCTGGTGCCGAGAAAGAGTTGATAAAGACCATTGCGAAGAGGTACACAAAAGGGACTCGGGTAAACGCGGTTTGCCCGGGCTTATAGATACCCCGTTTCAGGATCCCATCTGGCCATCTTCTCAGGCAAAGGAAGAATTTGCTCGCTCAACCGTGGCGGGGCGCGCGGGAACCGCGGAAGAGATTGCCAAGATAGTCGCATTCCTCGCGTCGGATGATGCGTTTTTTATTTCCGGTCATGGTCTGCTTGCCGATGGCGGGTACAGTGTGGCCTAAGCAAAACGGGGGCAGGTTTATTTGGTTCTCCTCGCAAAATAAATCGATCCCCCTTTGTTGGCTCCCGCAATTATTTCATCGCTTCAAATCCAGCATTTGCCCAGTTCTTAATTTCACGAAAACCCTCTTTCTTTAAAGCTTCCATTATGACTGCTGCGTCGTCTCCGACGCCTTGGAATCGAATGACAATTTTGCCTCCCCTCTTTAAAACCTTGGCCGCACCCTCGATGATTGGCTTCCAAGAAAGCGTATTGGGTGGCAGGCGGTTGCTGACGATTTCGTCTATGGAGCTGGCCTCGAAGAGCTCGCCAAGTTTCTCCCCTTTGGTTGCCAGCAATTGCGGTACATCCCTGCGGGCGGCAACGACATTCGGGTTAAGGTTGATTGCGTCTACTACTTCCCCCGTGCCGCCTATGTTGACCCGCACCGGCTTGCCGGATTTTTTAAGTGCATCGGTGAGCATCTTGGCCTGGCGCCGCCAGGCTTCCGCCGAAATTTCCGCGGCGGTGGCCNNGGCGGGTTTGATCGGCGAGCCCGCGCGAGCACCCATCGCCCATAGAATTAATTCGACACTCAGATTCTGCGCCGCTTTGGCTTCCTGCCGTTCCAGGATCAGCATTTTACGCATGGCGGCGCACAGCGCTGGCGTCGAGGTGTCAGAAATCACAGTAGGATAAAAATGGCCACCCGCGCCCACGTAGTACGTGTAGCTTCCTGGTATATCGAAGGCTTTTAGGGCGCGGTCGGCGGTGGCGCGGTCTTTGTAAACATACTGCAGCACCACGGCACCCTGGATAGGATCGTCATTGAGGCGCGGTTCCTGCCGCAGGATCTGCACGCTGTCGGAATCGATTCCAGTGCGTGGCACGGTTTTATGATAAAGCCAGAAATTGCCGCCCCAGACAGGAATAGCCACGCTTTTGACCGCGTTTTGAATGTAGTTGGGATGATCGAGCGGGTCGCCGGTGATGCTGATGGAATCAAGGCTAAGATCACCTAGGGTCCGGCCGCCTTGAATGATTTCGAGTCGAAGATTATTCGAGTAGGTTTACTTCCAGGGATCCGCGCCTTCGAGTGTGACATAAAAACGCAGCCCGGGATCGGACCCTTGCACAATCCATATGCGCTTCGCCTTGTCGACTTGGAGCCGATAAGTGCCGGCCGCCAGGTCAGTATCCACGCTGCCGGTGTAAGATTCGCTGGTTCCTGAAAAGGAAATCGCACTGGTAGAAAGCGTTATTTTGATTAAATTGATCATATCCATCTCCATTCAATGAAGCGGGAGTCGCACATGGGAACAAGAACGACGAGTCATCTCTGGAAATGACTGCGGTCAGCGCGACAGAAACCTTATGGCATCCCGCTCGCGCGAAGAAGTCCAGCCACCGTCTAGTAGAAGATCTGTCAGATAGTAGAAGATCTGTCAGATATTTTTCAGTCCGAATGCTCATAGTTCCCTCTCGGCTGGATATCGAGCTGTATAGCGGAGCCTAACAGAAATTTTCCCGGTTAGCTTGTGCGTTAACCGCTTTTCTGAGGTCGGTCAGATTTCTCGCAGCAACCTGTGATAAGCACGGTTTCGAGTGCGTTTTGCCAGGCTCGGCGATAGCGCAGCGGGGCGCTCGGGTAACAGCGCAATATAGCGGGCAAGATCCATCGCACCCATGCAGTCTTTTGCCAAGCCGGTGGGAGCTGTGGAACACCGCCCGATCATCGTTGCGCTCGGAGGTTTTAATAGGAAGGAACTTAGCTCGCATGGCAAGGTAAAAGAGACATACACATGCGTGGAGGCGATCCTATGGTTTCCGACGAAAAGCAGCCAACGCACAGTTATGACCGCTTCAAGCGTCACGGGGGGAAGGCCTATTCGGGGATGGAAGTCGGGCATTCACACCGATGGCTTTACGACCAAGGGGAGTGGCGCGAGCGTAAGCTGAGTCCCGACGAGTGGGAGATTTACTACGAAACGGTCAAGCGGCGCACGGCGCACGCGCCGGACGAATCCGGCGCTCCGATAGGGACAGAATACAACTGGTTGATCGTGACTCATCAACGGGTGGACAAGCTTGATGCCAACAGCTACATGACCCGCATGGAAGGAAAAAAATTCAAAATCGCTCATAAGCGGGCGGGAAAGGACGCCTGGAGTGCAACCGAAAAATCCCAGCGCAAGAAGGTGATTCAGTTCCTGGAAAAAATGATCGACGAGCTGAAGCAGGCTGACGAGTCCGAAGACGTTCCTTACTCTGTGGGTGAGCATGAACATATCTATGGCCTGAACCTGCGGACCAAGGCCGAATTACTTGCAATGGCAAAGCAGTACGGAATTGCCGGTACGTCTAAAATGAAACGGGAAGACTTGTTGGAGGCGGTCAAGACGCAAGTCTATGCGAAGCGCGATTCCAGCAGTGACGCGCTTCCCCGGAATGAGTCGGAAAATTACAAAACACAATTGTTATCCAAAACCAAAAGCGAGCTTTTTGAGCTCGCCAGCAGCTATGATCTGGATATAAGATCCTCGCTGAGGAAGCCGGAGCTGGTTGATGTACTTGCGAAACAAATGCAGCGATCGGAGGAACGGCCGCGCGCGTTACCGAATTGACGCAAGCCACTCTTGACGTGCAAAAAATCTTAACGCAGGGATTTCAGAGCGTCAACTTCAAGTGAAATGTATCTTTTGCCCCGCAATCAGGAAGTTGCAGCAGCCAAGGGGATCCAGGTTGCCTGAAAAATGGTCCCCCCCTTTTCCCCCTCAGAAAATTTATTCGAGCATGCGAAGTGGGGTGAAATCTCAAGTATTAAATAAAACTCCATATTCACCTTGATGATTCATGGGCGTTATATTCCCAGCGGTCACCAGCACAGCACGCGACGTGATCAGGTTGGCTCTGGTCACCAGCGGTAGAACCCAGCCGCCGCCGGGTAACTGTTCCGGCGCGCCGAACATATTGGCTCGCACGCAGACACTGGCATCGGAGCCCATTACTACTATATCCGGATGATTATCAACAAAGGCTTGAAAGTTGGCGTCGCGCATACCCATGTGGTACGGGTGCACCAGTGCCAGCGTGCGCCTTGCCGGCGGATACCCGTTAACCTCCGCCTGCAGCGCCGCACATACCGGCGGTGCTCCCTGATAGAGGACGCAAACATCAGCCTGATTGTCCCGCCCCACTCTAAGCACGGAGTTCATATGGTCCACCACCCGCTCACTCTCGAACATATCGCCCATGTTGGGCTGAAAATTACTGAGGTGGATCAAGACAATCCCGGTGCCGGGATTAGCGATCAGATACTGTTCGACAGTTTGGTTCAAGAATGCCGAGGGCGCGACGACTTTTTGTATCGTCGGAACACCGGGAGCGTAGCCGACGGGGAGTGCCGTTTGGGTAAACATGGCGGCATTCGTTTTATTGCCCGGCGCGAAAATGCCCAGGTTCAAATGAAATGGTGAAACACCCGGATAATTTCCAACGATAAAATAGAGGGCGTTTTTGTATTTTAAGGTTTTTGCAGTCGGAATCCCCGCCAGGGCATTGATGACTTGTATCGAAGTACCTGCGGGGTCGCCGAGAATACGAATGAGATTGTGAAGTGCGCTATTCGTGAAGCGTTCGAACGTTGGATTGACAGCGTTAACTCGGGCCGTAAAGCTAGCGAGATGGGCGTAGACGGGCATATTAGCCTCCTGGGATAGTGGTGGAGATGAATAGCTTGCGTGCACGTAACCGAGGTAAAGAAGAACAACTGCGTGGGGAAGGCTTGGAAATTATAAGATGATAATCGAGTTAAAGATATGAGTAGATCCTATCTCAAGTCCACCAGTGCTGCTGCCGGACGGATATTTCAGTTCCAGCCTCCGTTTCTGTTGAGCAGGGCGTGAACCGTTTTTCGTGACTGACGAGGCGCAAATAGTCTCCGCAAATTTCCAGTGCATTCGCAGCGAAGCGGTGCGGTCTCCCCAAATCGACCCACCATGGGATTGTCGAAAACGAGCAAAAGAAGCGCGCGATTGCTCAAGCCTTGATCAATTCGATTCGTGGCACTCATGGAATGGGTTGGTCTATCGTATCGGCGGTNNGGTGTGTGGCGCAAAAAAAATTTGTAGCCGCGAGAGGATTGAGCGAATCTTTCGGTCTAGTAGGCAGCGAGTAAATTTGGCCTCGTTTGCCCCATGGAGAAAGTGGATGAAAAATGCTCAATTCCTTGTCTTAGCGACCGTCGGAAATCGAAGGCCATTTCCGTGAGTGTATCCCCCGACTTTACGGCGCTGGTTCGAGCTTATGCGGACGATCTTTATCGTTACGCCCGCTGGCTCTGCCGAGATGCCCATCAGGCAGAAGATTTAGTGCAAGAGACATTTTTGCGATCCTGGCGGGGTTTCGGCAACTTACGTAAAGCGGGGTCTGCTAAGGCGTGGTTGATTACAACCCTGCGGCGCGAGTACTTTCGCAGCAAAAACAGCGAAGACTCTGTCAGCCTCGAGGATTCCGAGAACGCCTCGATCGAGGACCTTATACCTCACGAAATGCCAAGGCTCGAAAGCGTCCTCGATGCGGAGCGTTACCTGAACGGTTTGCCGGACACCTACAGAGAGGTGTTGATTCTTCAGNNAAATCGCTGAGCTACTCAATGTTTCCGAGCCGGCCGTGGCCAACCGTTTGCTTCGCGCTAGGAAGGCACTGACTGCAAGCGTCGCGCGCTCGCACAGTTCAGTAACCCCATTTCGAAGGAGTGCTTCATGACTTGCAAAAGCATTCGCCACCAGATACTGACTGATCCCTACCAGCTGTCTCGAGACGTAGAGAAGCATCTGGCGCACTGTGCTGGCTGTCGCTCGTATCACGCATCCGTTCATCACAATGATGGAATGTTGCGCAATATCTTCGCCAGGGTACAGCAGGAGGGTTTGCATGAGCGTCTTCTCGCGGAGCGGACTTTCAAACAATCGCGCCGTCGATTTGTTTTGGGTGTTGCGGCGAGTCTTGCGGTGGGGGGCTTCGTCACTGCGAACTATTTTTCTCGCCCCCAGGCTCGATCCGCTGAGGATTGGGTCGCTGCGATGTTGAATCACTTACAGCACGATCCCCAGCACACTTACGCGAGAGATCCAGACGCTTCTACTGAATTAACCGGGGCGCTTGCCAGCCTGGGTGGTCGCCAAATAGCGCCAGTGCCCACGATTCTTCGAGCTGGAATGTGTTCGTTGGCCGGCACCAAAGCTGCCCACGTTGTATTCGAAGTAAAAGATGAACGAGCAATCGCTTTTGTGGTTGAACAGCAGGTTAAACCGTCAGCATTTCGTATCGCGGAATGGTGTATTCAACTTCATCCAATAAGCGGCGGTACGGTCGCAGTTTTTGCATCGAATGAGGATTGCGCACAGCGCTTGAGCGTAGCCCTTTCGAGGGCCATTGAATTTCGAGTTGGCTGATGTTGCTCGAAAGGGTTGCGGCGGTGCTCTAAGCCCTCTCGCCAGAGGGTTTTCTTACAGCAGGGAGCAGCTGGTCAACCTGGCCAACGAACAAACATATAAGAAGAAATAGAGTTCGCAGGATTATTTACCCGCGGAAAATACAAATACCTAAACCTCGCTAAACAGCGGGGTCGAATCTTTGTGCGCGCTCTAAAAATGCGTCTTTCTTGACTTGTTGTGGCCTGCCCTTTTAATTGGCTAAACGCGCTCTGAAATTGTTTGTGAGGCGTATGGAATTCTCGTCCAGATACAAACCGCTGCATTTAATAATAAATTAACCAGCAGCATCATTGGTCGACGTTTGTTTGTAATAATTAGCTTTCATTCTTGGCAAAGGAAAAATATCGATATTTTATTTTGTTTGTCGTATTTAACGAGTAAGCTAATAAATCTCAGCTTGGATGATTTGGACCGATAACTTTGAAAAACAGAAAACTGGAGAGCGTTATGAAAAAAATACCCCGCTTAATGGCGGTTGTGGGTTGTATGTACGTCTGTTCCGATGTCGATGCCTCAGCATCACGGCATGATAACAACGTGCGATTCTATGATATAGCGCCGGAATCTCGCTCCGGAATTACATACGAGCGAGTTCCATCCGAACGAAACGCTATTATGGATGTGTTCAAAAACCGGGATGTCGTGCCCGCTGCTGACTTTGTCAAAGCTGCGTTAAATCCACGCGGAACGGCAGGTGTGATTATTTTTGATGCCGACGGAGATCATGACGAAGATATCTACGTAACAAATGGTCCGGGTGTCGCGAATAGTTTGTACGTGAATCAGCTGAACGAACGAGGCTCGCTCAGTTTCATTGACAAGGGAGCAAGCTCAGGTTTGGGAGCCCTGGATCAAGACTCGGGCGGAGCATGTTACGGTGATGTGGACAATGACGGAGACGAGGATGTGCTCGTTCTCGGCGTGTGTGAGGAAAGTCGGCTTTTTGAAAACTCCGGCAATGGCACCTTCGCGGACATAACGTCAAGAACGGATTTTTCCGGCGCAAAGCGGTGTACTTCCGGGTGTTCAATGGGAGATATCGACAATGATGGTCTTCTCGATATAGTTGTCGCTAACACTTATTCCGACTGGACAAACTGGCTGCCATTTTTTGGAACTTGGGATCGAAACGAACATAATCAAGTTTACAAAAACTTGGGCGGGAACGTTTTTGTCGATGTAAGCGCAGAATCCGGCGNNCGGTGGGTTTTAGGGGGGCAGACGGGTTCACGCAGGAACATGATGGCAATGCGACTTTCACGTGGGCGATCGCTCTCGTTGACTTCGATCTGGATGGGGATCTGGATATATTCCATACCGATGATCAGGCGAATCCTACGGACTCCGAGTCAGGCTTTGTCGACCGAGGTTTTATTCGAATCTTCGAAAATGATGGTACTGGCCGGTTTACGGACGTAACAACGTCTCGCGGAACGGCAGTGGTAGGACGCTGGATGGGGCTCGCTTTTGGCGATCTCAACTGCGACCAGAAGATGGACTTTTTCGCAACGAGCACTGGAGACTATTGGCCGGGCGACCCGATCCGAAAGTTTTCGTCGCGCTGGTTCTTGGGCACCGACAATTCCAGCTTTAAGGACACCGCCTACGGTGATATGTGGATCCCATCTGCTTTCGGCTGGGGTGTGAGTCTTCTCGATTATGATAATGACGCCGATCAGGATGTTGTCTACCACGGAAGCATGGATACCGTTTTTTCGACCGACGCAACCAACTCTGGTGTGTTCGTTAAAAACGATAAGTGTTCTGCGAATATGGCAGTCGATACCAGCGTTAGAAGCAAAACAGACCATCAAAGAAGAAATGTTCAGGGAGTGGCTACGGGCGACTTGAACAATGACGGGTTTGCGGACGTGGTATCCGTCTCGAGCCACAACGTCCCTGCGGACTTTGCTTTGGTGCCGTACGAGCGGAATTTGGACTCACCTCTCGATAATGCTGGATACTTCAGCGAATACACCACACTGGCTGGCGGCGACTTCGTTTGGACCGGCAAAAATTTCTCTAACGGAAATCTTTCGGTCGAAATCAATAGCGCGGGTAACCGAAACAATTGGCTGAAGGTCAAACTTATTGGGACCGCTGATCTTGTTCGCCGTGGGCAGGTCAACAGAGACGGAATTGGTGCTGTGCTGTCAATTTTACCGGAACGCGGAGATGCGACAATGAAGCCAATCGTCGGAGGCGGTAATACTTATTTGTCCCAGGACAGCCGTGTTTCGGTTTTCGGACTTGGTCGCAGCAAAAAAGCAGATCTTGAAGTTCTCTGGCCAGGTGGTGTCAAGAACCGCATATATGACGTGCGCGCGAATCAGGCCGTGCAGATTCCAGAAATCCCTTGCTCATACGAAGGGAAGTGGAAATCCAAAGGTTCCTACGAGAAATGCGTATTTAAGGCACTCACCCAATTGCGAGGCCACTCCGTCATATCCCGTCAGATGGAACGCAAATTGTATGACAGCGCGTTGCGCGCATACGTCGAGCATCGAGGTTACGGGAAATAAGTGAGACGAGGGGGCAGATCCATTTTTCACGAAACGGTGAAATAAAATCTGCCCCTTCCTTACGCACAACCCCTGTCGTCAAGTGGCCGGTGCAGCTAAAGGTAATTCCTCCCCTGGCATAAAGATGCCGCGTGCCCCGTTCCTATAACAACCCAAATTGCTAGTCTGCCGTTCCGGGTAAACGGTCACGATTAAAGTGGCTGATATCTGTTCTTTTACTTATGGTACATTCCTTTCAGAGCTGAGGGACGATGACACCTGGAGGTAAGACATGAGCAGACATAAACGGCCAGACTGGATGGTTCCAGCGTTGCTAATATTGCTCAGTGCGGCGCCGGTATCGATTGGTTTGTACCGCGTGGCTACGCTTGTACAAGGCGGGCCTATAGAACATGAAACAGAACGTTTTTTCGCCTTTCCGGTGTCTATTGCCGTCCATGCGCTTAGCTCCACTCTATTTAGCGTACTGGGAGCCCTGCAGTTTTCCCGCGTCTTGCGACGTCGAAGCTGGCATGCAATGGCTGGCAGGCTGGTCTGGGCGAGTGGCTGTGTCTCCGCTGCCTCCGGGCTTTGGCTGACGTTAGTCTTACCTCCAGGACAATACGTGGGTTCATGGTTATTCGCCGTCCGGTTGATAGTGGCCTGTGGAATGCTGTTTTGTCTGTTTAAGGGATTGCAAGCCGTATTGCGACGGGATTTCGGGAAACACGGGGCTTGGATGATAAGAAGCTATGCATTGGGAATCGGTGCGGGCACGCAGGTCTTCACCCACCTACCAATCATTCTCTATCCAGACGTCGGTTCAGAATTGACTCGTACCTTATGCATGTCCGCTGGTTGGGGAATCAATCTGGCGGTTGCAGAGTGGGTAATTCGATCCGGTACGCGGAGAAAGCGCGGCGAAAAAATCGGCGCGCTTGCTTAGCGGGTATCCCGTACCCGCACCATTTTGCGCGGGCGTTTAGTTACCGGCGGCGTTCGGGTCAAATTCGCCCGTCAAATTTATCGGCCCGGTCAGGATAAAATCTTTCCCTTCGCCGAAGGTTGCAGTCTCACCCGTCATCCCCTGGATAGTGACTTGGTTGGCCGGGCCGGAGGTGACATTGAGATCTATGGCTGCTTTTCCACGGAGATCAAGAAAAACCTCCCCGGAGTTCCGGTCGCGACCAACAAAGTGCTCGAAGTTCGCAAACCAGCCGTCGAATGCGAGCAACTCAATGGAATTATTGGTCATCATACTCTCGGTAAAAGTCGCGTTAAAGTTGACCCCGGAGAGTGATGTCGACGCGCCCGCCTCACCGAGCACTATCTTATCGGCCTCAATG